>CAIVPM010000354.1 GCA_903907815.1 uncultured Chitinophagaceae bacterium
ACTTCTGTAGTAAAAGGGGTTACTTCTTTGGTAAAAGAAGTAACTAAATCAGTAAAAGGGGTAACTATTACGGCAAAAGGGGTAACTAAAATGATTTTATAAGTATCTTTTGTGGAATACAACCCAATAAAACCGGGCTTTTTGCATTTTTTCACTGGTAAATCCCGCTGTTTAGTAAAAGTATACCTTCCTTTATTTTGACAAATATTTTAGCAATATTAATGCTACTATCCAGTTAAAAATAAAGCTTACTTGTATATGTTGTCCTTCTGATTCTATTCTTTACCAACTGTAAAATATGATTTTTTTTTGGGCTTTTAAATAATAGCATGAGAACAATATAAATACAACCTAAGGCAATTAGGAAATAGAGAAATTATAAAATACGAAAATTAAATAGGAACGATGAATTGAAATTCATTTAGTGAACTGTAAAACCTATCTGCAAACAAACAAAACAAACTGACCAATTAAAGAAATCCAGAAAAAAATCATGCAAACATTATTTACTTCTCTATGCGTTTTTCTATTTTCTTCTGAAGTATTTTTCAAAGACATTGGGCCGTAGTAATTCAAGAAATTGAGAAAGAAGTCTTCTACACTTTTGCCATGATGAATTCTGATATAATATATAAACGAAAAAAGCAAACTCACTATGGTGATAATAGCAAAGGCAATTTTAGCTAACTCGTATAAATTCAATTCTAGCATATCGTTTTAAATTAAGGTGTTAAGCGAATGTATATATAAAAACGATTAATTGATTTAACATATTAAACTATTTGTTTAATCTCTCTTTAATAAATTAAATGGAATTTCAACTTTTACGGTAGTACCAATATGTAATTTAGAAGATATATTAATATTACCGTCGTGCACATCCAGAATCTTTTTTACTATACACAACCCCATACCTGTACCAGAAATTCCCCTTGTATTGGATGCCCTAAAAAATGGAGTAAATAACTTACTAAAATCATCAATAGGTATTCCAATACCATGGTCTTTTACTATAACAGTTATGTACTGATCATTGTGACTAATAGTAATTTCAGGAACTGGTTTATCAGCAGAATATTTAAGTGCATTGGTAATCAGATTATCAAATACATATCCCATCAATTTAGGATCTACAGCAATGTTTGGTGGCATAATACTGGCATTGACACGTAACTTTTTATTGGGATTATAATTATTATGTCTTTCGGCAGTATTAATAATAAGATATACAATATCAGTAAATTCAAAAACAGGATTCAATAAGTTATTCTGAGCACTCTCCAACAATAGAGTGTCGGTAATTAAATGTACCAACCTATCTGCTTCAGCGTCAATACTGGTAAGATGTTTATGAATTTCAGGATGAATAACATTTCCCTTTTTAATTGCATTACTTCTCAAAAGATTTTCAATACTGGATTTAATAACAACTAATGGTGTTTTAAATTCATGCGTAGTAGTAGAGATAAAATCGGAACGAAGTTTGTTTAATTCCTGTTCTTTTTCAAGGGCTATCTCTATATGTTGTTCAGCCTTCTTTCTATCTTCAATATTTCTGGAAACAACAATAATCTGTTCTTTATTAGCTATTTGATCATATATAATTCTCGAGGTAACCTGATACCATTTTTCTTCACCATTTGGAAGTTTAAACTTTCCCTCCCAGTTAATAAACCCTTTTTCTCTAATAGTTTGCAACCCCTGCAATCTGGTATCGTTGTCAATTAATTCATAAGCATTTGTTTTACACATTTCTTCAAAGCTACTAAAGCCTCTATTCAAATATGCAGATGGAGAAGCATACTGATAATTCCCATCAACATCAAACATCGTTAATTCATCTATTATATTATTGGTAATAAATTCTAATTTTTTTTCAGCGTTAATTTCATTAGTAATATCCAGATAAGTCCCTACCGTTCCAATTAGTTCTCCATTATCATTAAATAATTTTTTTGCATTAACCCTTATCCATTTTATTTCATTGGATTTAGTTATATATCTTCTTTTCCTATTGGTTAAATCTTGACGTTTATTAATAATCTCGTTAAAATCCTGATATGCTTCTAATAAATCATTTTGAAAAACAAATTTAAAGAATGGAACCCCAAGAGTTTCTTCTAAGGTATATCCCATTATTTTTTCCCATACTTTATTAATAAAAACAAACCTGCCTTGCGGATCTACCTGAAAAACAATTTCTTCTATTGAGTCTAGAATTTCAACATGTTTTAATTTCTCATATTCTAATTCTTTCCGCTGAATATTGATGAGATTATTCATTTTAAAAAAGCTATCTATCATATCTCCCCTAATTTGAAAAATTGGAAAGATATCTTTCTCTTCAACAAAGCGCCAATACTGCGTAATTGACAGTCCCCTATTAGCTAGATATTGATACGTTAATATATCGGGTACTCCTATAAAATATATGCAATTAAAATTGGTTATATAATAAAATTGACCTTCAGTTTTAAAGTTATTTATTAGTTTACTTTTAAGGTTCAATTTAACATCGGAGAGCCTTATTAAGGTATTAAATGATATAGTCAGCATTTCTTCCCCTTCTATAAAAAAAAAGGAATTAAAATTGCTACCTATCAATTCAGGATGAGAAAAAAGAAATGTTTTACCCGCAGTTACAACTGTTCCATCACTTCCTAATACAAAATAAAAAGGTGTTATAGAATCTATATGAGAAAGTATACTATCATTCATATGCAAACAAATAAGTAAACAAATATATTGTTACTTACCTTTTCTTGCTTGCATAGGTGATTTTTCGTAATACTTTTTAAAAGCAGTACAGAAATAAGAAGTGGAATTAAAACCACATTGAAAAGCAATATTATTAATAGAAATGTTAGAGTTTCTCAACATTAAATCAGCCCTTTGCAATCTTTTTGCTAGTATATAATTCACAGGTGTTTGAAGGTGGTATTTTTTTATAACTAAGTCTAGTTTAGTGAAATTAGTATTTAATTTCTTAACTATATCGGTTACCGTCATTTCAAGACAATTATTAACCATCTCGTTTACTTCAGCAACAAATAATTGCGCTAACTTATAATCGTGATCCAGATTAGAAACCTGCTCAATAATGTGTTCGTTACTGTGCCTTTTTTCAACATTCTTTTTTAACTTAGCTAAGTTGATAATTTTATAGCCTAGCTCAGCAATTCTAAAAGGTTTTACAAGATAATCATTCGCTCCGAGGGAAAGACCTTCCTCAATTTTATCGGAATGTGAAAGTGCAGAAATAAAAATTACTGGAATATGAAGATATTTTCTGCTGGATTTAAGATTAGAAATAAAATCAAACCCGTTCATTTTATCACCAAGCATAATATCTAATACAATAACATCTGGTTCATTTTTCTTCAAAAATTCCAAAGCTAATTCAGCCGAAGGAACATTTGTAACCTTAATGTTTTCCTTTTCAAGAAGTCCTGAAAGATTATCAGAATATTCTGCATTATCTTCTACTAATAATATTTCTACGGGCTCTTTTGCTACTTTTTTCTTTCCTACTCTTGCCATAAAAGTTTATTTAATACTGTTGTTAGGTTATTGCAAAATAACTTAATTATCATGAATATGTGTTTCGATGATTAACTAATATATTCAACTTATTAACTTTGTTTTAATATTGACTCTTATTACAATTCTAATTTTAAACAAAAAATATTAACCAATTTGCATTTTAGCTAAGAAGCTTTTTATAATATTCAATATCTATTAGACTTTCAATTACATAATCTAGGCTACATTATTCATCCATTCATTATTCATTCCTTACTTTGCAGCATGTCGTTCAATTTACAGGCACCATATTTACCAGCAGGCGATCAGCCAAACGCTATTGCACAACTTACTTCAGGTATTCTGGACAATGAAAAATTCCAGACTTTACTGGGGGTTACGGGTAGTGGCAAAACATTTACAATAGCGAATGTTATTCAACAGGTACAACGGCCAACGCTGGTGCTTACACACAATAAAACACTGGTTGCTCAACTATATGGAGAATTTAAACAATTTTTCCCAGATAATGCTGTAGGATATTTTGTAAGCTACTACGATTATTATCAGCCGGAAGCTTATATGCCGGTTAGCAACACCTATATAGAAAAGGATTTAAGTATCAATGAAGAACTGGATAAACTAAGATTACAAGCTACCAGCCAGCTACTAAGTGGCCGAAGAGATATTATTGTTGTGGCGAGTGTTAGCTGTATTTATGGTATGGGGAATCCTACCGATTATGAAAATGGAATTATCCGTATTCAAAAAGGGCAGACTGTTTCCCGTCAAGGCTTCTTACATGCTTTGGTCAACTCTTTATATCATCGAACTACTACCGAATTTGAGAGAGGTTCTTTCAGAGTTAAGGGAGATACGGTTGATATCAATCTTCCTTATGTAGATTACGGTTATCGGATTACCTTCTTTGGAGATGAAATTGAAGAAATTGAAAGCCTTGAATTATCCTCTGGAAAACGAATAGGTACTATGGAAAATGCGGCCATCTTTCCTGCGAATCTTTACCTGGCACCTAAAGACATTTTAGTACAGGTAATGAATGAAATTCAGGACGAAATGATGGCGCAGGTGGCGTACTTTAAAGAAGTAAATAAACACGAGGAAGCACAACGTTTAAAAGAACGGGTAGAATACGATCTGGAAATGGTTCGTGAACTTGGTTATTGCAGTGGAATAGAAAATTACTCCCGCTTTTTCGATCGTCGTAAACCAGGCACAAGACCATTCTGTTTAATGGATTATTTTCCTAAAGATTTTCTATTGGTAATAGATGAAAGCCATCAGACTATACCGCAGATTGGTGGTATGTATGGCGGAGATAGAAGTAGAAAAATGGTATTAGTCGATTATGGTTTTCGTTTACCATCTGCCTTGGATAACCGTCCTTTAAACTTCCATGAATTTGAACAGATAATTGGTCAGACAATTTTTGTTTCTGCTACCCCAGGTAACTATGAATTAGAGAAAACAGAGGGTATGGTGATAGAGCAGGTAGTAAGACCTACCGGTTTGTTAGACCCACCTATTGAAGTTCGCCCATCTGTAAATCAGATAGATGATTTGCTGGAGGAAATTGATATCAGTGTAAAAGATGGCGCCAGAGTATTGGTTACCACCCTTACCAAAAGAATGGCAGAGGAAATGGATAAATACCTGCAGAGAATCAATATAAAATCGAAGTACATTCATAGCGATGTAGACACACTGGAGAGGGTGGAAATACTTCGCCAGCTGAGGCTTGGGGAGATTGATGTACTGGTAGGAGTAAACTTATTAAGAGAAGGCTTGGATTTGCCCGAAGTTAGCTTAGTAGCTATATTGGATGCTGATAAAGAGGGCTTCCTTCGTAACGAAAAATCACTAACACAAACTGCTGGTCGTGCTGCCCGTAATGTAAAAGGGAAAGTAATTTTCTATGCTGATAAAATGACCCAGAGCATGCAGCGTACCATTGATGAAACAAATAGAAGAAGAGAAAAACAGGTTGATTATAATATTGAACATAATATAACCCCGAAAACTATCTTTAAAAACATTGAACAGGTAATGGCACAGTCTGCCGTGTTGGATATTAAAGGGTACAATCCAGAAAACCCTTACGCAATTGCTGATGGACAAAACAGTATAGCCGCTGAAGAACAAGTTGTTTATAATACTATTCCTCAACTGGAAAAAGCTATTAAAACCACTAAGAAAACCATGGAGAAAGCTGCAAGAGATATGGACTTTATAGAAGCTGCAAGACTTAGAGATGAAATGTTCGATTTGCAGAAGAAACTGGAAGCGATGAAAGGTTAATTCATACATAATAGTTAAACTAAAAAGCCCCTTTACGGCATTCTTATTAAAATCAGTATTTCTTGATCTAATAATTATCACTGAATTAATTCAACATTAATTGATACACTTTACCTTTGACTAAATAATAAAAAGATGGCAAAGCCAGATATTATAAATTCTGCACTTTTATGGGAATATGACGTAGAAACATTTAACTACGATAAGTCTTATAAGATTGTAATAGAAAGAGTCCTACAATTAGGCAATCTTACTGAATGGCGAAAAATGTTTCAATATTATCCATCTCAAAAAATATTGGAGACAATAGACTGGAGTGCTCAGTTGGACAATAGAGATAAAGAATTTTCTAAACTATTCATTCATTCAAAGTTATTGCATGTTATATAAAGATCCGTTTATAATATCACCTGAAACGTTTCTTTTAATTCAACAACTGCAAACTATTTCTGAATTAAAGGAATTTTATTTAGTAGGGGGTACTTCTCTTGCATTGCAGTTAGGTCATAGAAACTCTATTGACATTGACTTATTTACTCAAAATAGTTTTGACGATACGGCATTATTAGAGTTGCTTAACCAGAGCTTTACTATAAAGGAAATATTCAGAAGAAAAAATGTAATTATTTCATTCATCAATAATATCAAAACAGACTTTATCAGACATGATTACCCTTTAATAAACCCTCCTATTACAGAAGACGGCATTACCTATATCAGTAAAGAAGATATAGCTGCAATGAAGATTCATGCAATTATTCAAAGCGGAAAAAGGCTAAAGGACTTCATTGATATTTATATTTTGCTCGAGCATCTTACGATGAATGAAATGATCGCTTTTTTTGAGCAGAAATATACCTATTCAAATGCCATGATTGCTTTGAAAGCTATAAACTATTTTGATGATATAGACGAAAACATCGATCCACCAAAAATGTTGAATCCTATCAGTATTGCCAGAATAAAAGAAAGGATTCAAGCCGCTACATTAGATCCTTTCATTACGTTTAAAATTTAAGCAAAAGGAAGTTTAACCACCTTTGCTTTAACAGCAGCATTTCTTATTTCAATAAATATATCCGAGTCAATTGAGCTATTTGGAGTTGTTACATAGCCCATACCAATAGCCTTACCCAATGTAGGGGATTGTGTTCCACTGGTTACCGCTCCAATCACTTCTCCCTGTTCATTTTTAATAATATAATCATGACGAGGAATGCCTCTGTCTACCATCTCAAATGCTACCAGTTTACGGGTTACACCAGCTTGCTTTTGAGCCTGCAATATTTCTTTGGCAGTAAAATCTTTAGTGAATTTTGTTATCCATCCCAACCCTGCTTCCAATGGCGATGTGGTATCGTTTATATCATTGCCATACAAACAGTATCCCATCTCCAACCTCAAGGTATCTCTTGCTCCAAGTCCTATTGGTTTCAAACCAGCTGATGTACCAATATTCATAATTGCATCCCAAATTAAATTGGCTGCATCATCCTTATCTTCAAAGTAAATCTCTACTCCACCAGCACCAGTATAACCAGTTGCACTAATGATAACATTATCTACTCCGGCAAACTTTCCTTTAACAAAAGTGTAGTACTTTAAATTTAATATATCTACATCAACCAATGGTTGCAATAGCTTACAGGCATTAGGCCCTTGAATAGCCAACAAGCAAGTCTTTTCGCTGATATTATGTATCTCAACATTATTGGTATTATGTGCATTCACCCAGTTCCAGTCTTTCTCCATATTACCTGCATTTACTACCAGCATATAGGAGCTGTTTTGTTCCAGACAATACACAATTAAATCGTCTACAATACCACCTTCTTTATTAGGAAAACAACTATACTGTGCTTGTCCATTTACCAGCTTTGCTGCATCGTTCGAACAGATTCTTTGTATCAATTCCAGTGCATGTTCACCTTTCAATATAAACTCACCCATGTGACTTACATCAAATATGCCAGCATTGTTTCTTACCGTAGCATGTTCGTCATTAATACCGGTATAACTGATAGGCATATTGTATCCTGCAAATTCTGCCATCTTAGCCCCAAGTGCAAGATGTTTGTGTGTAAACGGAGTATTCTTCATTGTATTAAAATAACAGTTGTTAGCTAATAAAGCAGCAAATATAAAAGGATGAAAATGAGTTGGCCATAAAACATACTAACATAAAAAGAGCCGCCCCAAAAAGAGCGACTCTGATTATTTTAAAAGCAACGTATTTGTACTACCAATGCCTTGTATTCTGTATTAGCGTTCAGCATTAAGCGTTTTGCGTTCAGCATGTATTCCTATGTGCCTCGTTGCCTTTGAGCCTTTGTGCCTTGTATTAAGACAACTTCAACTCCGCAGATATAGCATTAATCTTAGCTTGTAAATAAGCAAATTTTTCATCAAATTGTTCCTTACTCTGCAAGTCAGTTTGTACGCTGAAGTAGAATTTTATCTTAGGCTCAGTACCACTCGGACGGGCAGATACTTTACTACCATCTTCCGTTATAAATTGCAACACATTACTCTTTGGTAAACCAGTTTCCCAGCTCTCACCGCTTTCAAGATCCTTACCAATTTGCTTTTCATAATCCAACACTTCTACTACCGGACTACCATCAATTGTTGCAGGAGGATTTGCACGATAACCAGCCATCATATCAGCAATTTCTTTCTGACCATTCATCCCCTTCTTAGTAATACTGATAAGGGTTTCATAGTAGAATCCATACTGAATATACAGCTCAATCATTTTATCGAACAATGAACGGCCATTCTCTTTTTCAACAGCAGCCATCTCACACATTAAAGCAACTGCACTAATAGCATCTTTATCACGTACTTTATCACCAATCATTAATCCAAAGCTTTCTTCACCACCAATGATATAGTTTTCATCAGCTTCTTTTTCTTTCAACAGAGAAGCAATCCATTTAAATCCAGTCAGTACATTGTAGCAGGAAATATCGTTTTGTTTAGCTACCTCATTAATCATATTGGTAGTAACAATGGTAGAAATTACCATATCATTATCTTGTGCCAAACCTTTCTTTTTTCTTGCTTCAATCATATAAGCAAAAGCCAGAACAGCAGTCTGATTACCATTCATCAGCACCCACTCTCCTTTATGATTTTTCACTCCAACACCTACTCTATCACTATCAGGATCGGTACCCAGTAAAATATCAGCATCCAGTTCTTTTGCTTTCTTCAAGCCAATACTCATAGCTTCACTTTCTTCCGGATTTGGATATACTACGGTAGGAAAATTACCATCCGGAGTAGATTGTTCTTCCACTACATGTACATTGGTAAATCCAAATGCAGCAAGCACTTTAGGTGCCAGCATAATGCCCGTTCCATGTATCGGCGTATACACAATTTTTAAATCGTGTTGCTTAGCAATTACCTCAGGATAAACACTTAATCCCTTCACCATTTCGGTATATTGATCATCCATTTCCTTACCAATAATAGTAATGTTCGCTTCACCACCATTCCATTTCACGTCATCTACATTACTGATGGCATCTACTTCTACTATCACATTTTTATCATGTGGCGGCACCAGTTGTGCTCCATCATCCCAATAGGCTTTGTAACCATTATATTCTTTAGGATTATGCGATGCAGTACATACCACACCACCTTTACAACCCAGTGTACGTATAGCATAGCTAATTTCAGGCGTTGGTCTCAATGCATCAAACAAGTATACTTTAATACCGTTCGCAGCAAAAACATTCGCAACAGTCTCCGCAAAAAAGCGACTGTTATTTCTACAGTCATGTCCTATCACCACTTTCACTTCCTCATTCGGAAACGACTTTTTCATATAATTAGCAAAGCCCTGAGTGGCCATACCTACCGTATACTTATTCATTCTGTTGGTACCCACACCCATAATTCCTCTAAGTCCACCTGTTCCAAATTCCAGGCTTCTATAGAAGCTTTCTTCTAATTCCCCAGGATTCTCAACTTGTAATTTTTGGATAGTTTCTTTTGTAGCAGCATCGTAATTACCTGCAAGCCATGTGTTAATGTTGGCTAAAGCATTTTCATTCATAATATTAGCAGTTTAAAATTTGAACTTTTTTAATAAATTCTGACAACAATAATAATAACAAATTATGATTTCTTAAGGTTAATGGCAAAACATTTTCAATAATATTTGCCGGATGAAAAAATATTTGCTGTTAGCATTGATATCAACATTCACTTATTATAACGCTTTCAGCAGCACTTTATTTGATTCTTCTTTCAAAAATTTAGACGCATCTAAAACTTTTTCTCCAATAGAAACCGATACTGTCAAAATTGCTAAAGGATGGCTTCGCTCCTCCTATTGGAAAAATCCGGTGATAACATTGAACGATCAAACCAGAAAAAGGCGTACTACCGGGGTTACTATTACCAATCTTACTTTATATACCGGAGCCTTGGCAGGCTTATATACCTTTTGGTACAGCGAATATCCACAGACTAATTTTCACTTTTATAATGATAATGAGGAGAACCTGCAGATGGATAAAATAAGCCACTCATTTGGGGCTTATATAGAAGGTAGACTAAGTATTGAAATGTGGCGATGGGCGGGTGTAAGTAATAGAAAAGCAGTATTAATTGGTGGGTTAAGTGGACTTGCATACGAAGGAGTAATAGAAACCCTCGATGGCTTTAGTGCCGGCTGGGGCTGGAGTTGGGGTGATATTGGCGCCAACTTTGTAGGTACATCTCTCTTACTTTCTCAGGAACTGGGCTGGCACGAACAACGTATCTGCATTAAATATTCTACTCATATTAATAGTTATACCGATTATTCAAAATCATTACAAAACAGAGCCGACAACTTATTTGGCACTCCCTTTTTCCGACGATTACTGGAAGATTATAATGCACAGACATACTGGCTTAGTTTTAATGTAAAATCTTTTGCTAAAACGAGTAATATCCCCGATTGGTTTAACTTGGATATTGGCTATGGTGTTCAAGGAATCTTTGGTTCCATGAAAAATTATCCCGAAGCAGTAAATATCGAGCGATATCGCCAATGGTATTTTGCTCCAGATATAGATTTCACGAAGATTAAAACCAGGAATAAGCTGGTAAAGTATGCCTTAATAGCACTCAACTGTTTTAAATTCCCTACCCCTTCTCTGGAACTGTCGCAGGGAAAAGTAAAATGGAACTGGCTACATTTCTAATAGAATAAACCAAGCAATTGTACTATTTTCAAATTTGTATTTGCCTTGTAATTTTAATTATCAATTTTCCATTATCAATTTTCAATTAATTTGGGCGTTCCGCAAGCGGCCGTTCCAGCTTTTCCTATCTTTCCTACCACTTATATCAGCATCAATTTCAAAACTTGTTCAGGGGTGGTAGGAAAGGATATTCCCTGCTGGCACTAACGCAATACATCCACATTTTATAGATATCAATTGATAGTTCTTCAATTATCAATAATTACTACCCAAACGCTCATTAACATAACACTCACAAATAGGGCTCCGCAGTAAAGGAAAGGGATGCCCACGCAAAAGAATGGGGTGCCGCAGCACTTTCCCATGGTGCATTAATAAAAGAATGGAGTGCCGCAGTAAAGGAATAGGATGCCCATGCAAAAGAGTAGAGTGCCGCAGCACTTTACCATGGTGCATTAATAAAAGAATGGAATGCCGCAGTAAAGGAATGGAATGCCCATACAAAAGAGTGCTCTATCGCATCAATTGTGTGCCTTAAACTTAACTTTCCATATAGTACCTATTCAATTATTCAATAGGTATTTATATAAATATTTGCTTAAGCAAAGTTCTCCAATACTTCCAACCTCCTTTTTACCTTCCAAATAAGGCTTCCTACCCCAAAATACACCATGCACTTACTTATCCATTTCACCTCCATTTCCACCATCATATATACCCCTATTCAAACTATCAGTCTTTAAATTCATTGTAAAAACTTACTTTTGCAGCTTCTAAAAAGAATTTCCTCACTAATTAACAGGCAGTTATGGCAGATATTTTTGAAAAATTACTAAAAGATCAAGGACCACTGGGACAACACAGAGAAAGAGCGCATGGCTATTTTGCATTCCCAAAATTAGAGGGTGAAATTGCTAATAGAATGAAGTTCAGAGGAAAAGAAATGATTGTGTGGAGTTTGAACAACTACCTCGGTCTTGCCAACCACCCTGAAGTGAGAAAAATAGATGGAGAAGCAAGTGTGCAGTATGGACTGGCCCTTCCAATGGGTGCCAGAATGATGAGTGGAAACAGTAATTTTCACGAACAACTGGAAAGAGAATTAGCCGAGTTTGAACATAAAGAGGACTGTATATTGATGAACTACGGTTATCAGGGCATCATGAGTGCTATAGATGCGCTTTGCAATCGCCACGATATTGTAGTGTACGATGCAGAAAGTCATGCCTGTATTATAGATGGTCTGCGTTTGCATACCGGCCACCGTTATGTGTACAAGCACAATGATATTGCTGATCTTGAAAAACAACTAGATCGGAAGAGCACACGTCTGAACTCCAGTCA
>CAIVPM010000355.1 GCA_903907815.1 uncultured Chitinophagaceae bacterium
TAGCTTGCACCATAATGGCCATAGAATTATTCGGTGCTGATTGTGGTGTTTATGTTGCCATTGCCTGTGTGGTGGCTTACCTGTTTTCGGGACATAATAGTATTTATCATCATCAGGTAATTGGTGAGGCAAAACATGTACGATTTAAGATGTTTCAGGGTAAGAAAATGAATGAACTTTAATTAAAACTTTATAGTATGCAAACCTGGATCCTTTATGCAATTATCTCCATGATATTTGCCGGACTAACTTCTGTTCTGGCCAAATATGGCTTAAAGAATATTCATCCAGATTTTGGGTTAGGTATTAGAACTACGGTGATATTTTTTATAATAACACTGGTTAATGTTATTGGAAGTAAATACAAAGACTTTGGATTAATTACACAGAAACAATGGATGTTGCTGGTAGCATCAGGTATTACTACTTCTATTAGCTGGATATTTTATTATAGGGCAATGAAAGATGGGCTGGTGTCTTATGTATCGGCTATAGATAAAGCCAGTATTGTTATTACCTTATTACTATCCTTTATACTGCTTAAAGAACCTGTAACACCTAAAATAATGTTGGGAGGAGGTTTGATATTTATAGGAATGCTGGTGTTGGTATGGAAATAATTTGCAAGGAGATAGAATATAGGAGACAGGAGTTAGGAGATAGAATAATGCAACAATTTAGCTGGAGCAGTTAGGAACACATTTGTATCTCATTTATGGCAAAATAAATTCTATAGGTTCAATTTATAACTATTGAACCCATAGAACTTTTTAAACCTTTGAAACTCTTAGTCGCTTTTATATCTTCTCTCTCGTAAGGTGTACCTTAGTCATATCAAGATACTGGTTCTGCAACTGATGAATGGAATGTACATCAGGATTTTGTCTTCTGTCCTCCCGATACCATATTTCAATATTGGTAAAATCTTTAGGTGTTTTAGTCATTAACCGGAATGCCCCTTTTTTATACTTCACAGAACCACTTTCTAAAACTTCTTTCTCAAAATTAAGTTTTAATAGTTGCTCTTCATCTAAAGGGATTGCATGTAAATGTTCTGCACTATACCAGAATTCCTGCACATCGGTAGCAACACATACCTTTTTTTCGTCGGTATCAACATTCGTTACTTCCCCTTCTCTAAGGGTGGAATTGTACTCGGCAATCACGTAGTCGCCCACTTTCAGATGGTTCAAATTTATCATATTGCATATCGTTTAGGCTTGGAAGATAATGGTATTCTTTGTAAAAGTGACTTAAAAATCACTGAAAACGTAATAGTAAGTTAGCGTAAAAATATTTTTATAGCATAAGCACAATGAAAATTTGTAATCTTTTTGGTTTATTTTATAGGATTAATATCATAAAAGATAAACATTAAATAATTAGATATAGCCTATCAATTCAATAAATTGTAGCCTTACTCCAATAGTCATTTCTCTTTCCAACTATACTATTAATTGCAGCAAAATACTTCTATTTTTAGCCTTGCTAAAATATGTTATGAGTGGAACGAAATTTCGATTTGGCTAATTTCTTAACTATTGCGAAAAGTCTTTATTGCTGGACTTAGATTACTTCGTTAAACTCGCATAGACGGAGCGATGTATTTGTATTGCATAACCGATGGAAGGGAAAATCCTTTCTTTTGCCTAACAGCATCCACTATTGGGTACTTGATTAAGGCAAAAGAAAGATTGGAATGATAGCGGGGGCCAAA
>CAIVPM010000356.1 GCA_903907815.1 uncultured Chitinophagaceae bacterium
AAAACTTTAGACGAAGTAAGTGACTTTATTACACACCATACTAAAAAAATCACCGAAGATGTAGTAAAAAGTACCTGTGCTTTTAGCTACATCTTTGACTCAATAAAATGGACTGACTTATATGTATAAATGGTATTACATATGAATCTATGGCCACCTGTATCCTCTTAAGAAATCTTCCGTTTTCATTCTTTTCTTTCCTTCCAACTGCAATTCTTTTACTACAATAAACCCAGCTTTAGCGGCAAATTTCAAGATTTTTTTCCCATCAGTAATTGCTTCGCCTACTGTTTTATTGATGCTATTATTTTCTTCGACAATACAATCAAACAGTTTTACTTTTTTATCATGCAATGTTGTAAATGCTGCAGGGTAAGGATTTAAGCCTCTAATTAAATTATAAACATCCAGAACACTTGCATTCCAGTCTATCTTACAAGTCTCCGTAAATATCTTTGGTGCATTCTTCAGACTACCAAGATCAAAGGACGCCTGTGGTTGTTCCTTTATAGAATTATTAGCAAGCCCTTTCACCGTTTCTACCAGCAAATCAGCCCCTACTTCTTTTAGTTTATCATGAAGTGTCCCAATAGTTTCTGTAGCTTCTATTGCTACTTTTTGTTGTAAAAGTATATCGCCCGTATCTATTTTGTGCTGTAGTTTAAAAGTGGTAATACCAGTTTCAGTTTCACCATTTATTATTGCCCAGTTAATAGGTGCGGCTCCACGGTAATGAGGCAATAAAGATGCATGCACATTAATGGTTCCCATAGGAGGCATATCCCATACAATTACCGGTAACATTCTAAAAGCTACTACTACCTGTAAGTCCGCTTTATAACTCCTTAATTCTTCAATAAAATCTGGGTTCTTCAACTTCTCCGGTTGTAGTACCGGAATATTCTGTTGAACTGCATATTGCTTTACTGCACTCTGCTGAAGATTCAAACCTCTTCCAGCAGGTTTATCTGGCATGGTAACCACTGCCACTACATTAAACCCTGCATTTACCAATGACGCTAAAGATCCAACTGCAAACTCGGGCGTACCCATGAATATTATTCTCATAATAAAGTAAAAAACAAAAAATAAATAGGATACAACCTTTTAACAAGTAGCATGCCCTTTTAAATTCTTAATTTAGTTAAATTTTATAATTAGCTAATTTACTAATTACTCCGTCTCCTTTTCCATCATTAGAAATGCTTTAATAAAGCCATCCAATTCACCATCCATTACCGGCCCAACATTTCCTACTTCATAATCGGTTCTATGATCTTTTATCATTTTATAGGGATGAAAAACATAGCTCCTGATCTGACTTCCCCATTCTATTTTTTTCTTATTGGCATTAGTTGCATTTGCCGCTTCTTTTCTCTTACGCAATTCATCTTCATACAATCTACTCTTCAGCATTTTCATAGCCAACTCACGGTTCTCCCCCTGTGATCTTGCCTGTTGACATTCTACTATAAAACTGCTTGGAGCATGTTTTAGTCTTACCGCAGTTTCTACCTTATTTACATTCTGTCCTCCTTTCCCCCCTGCTCTGAAGAAATCCCATTCTATATCGGCAGGATTAATATTAATTTCAATGCTATCATCTATTAAAGGATACGCGTATACTGAAGCAAATGAAGTATGTCTTCGGGCATTGCTATCGAACGGAGAAATTCTCACCAGTCTATGTACTCCACTTTCTGCTTTTAAAAAACCATAAGCAAAAGCACCTTCAAACTGCAGTGTAGCGCTCTTAATACCTGCACCATCACCTTCCTGCAAGTCCATTTCTGTAACTTTCCAACCCTGACGCTGCCCATACATAATATACATACGCATCAGCATCTCTGCCCAGTCCTGACTTTCAGTTCCACCTGCTCCAGGATTAATTTGAAGTATAGCAGTCAGCTCATCCTCCGGTTTATTTAGTGTGCTTTTAAACTCTGCATCATCTACTGCAACAATAGCTGCATCATAAGCTCCCCTCGTTTCTTCCTCAGTAGCATCCCCTGATTTCCAGAATTCAAATAATACTACAAAATCTTCCACAGATGATTCTACAGATTTAAATAGATTAATCCAGTATTCATTTACTTTTATTTCTTTCATAATGCCAGTAGCTCGGGCATTATCATCCCAGAATCCTGGAGAAAGGGACAGTTGTTTATCAGTGTATATTTTATCTAGTCGGTTATCGACGTCAAAGAAACCTCCTCAAGACGGCAATGCGTTCTCTTATATCCTTTAATTGTTCTATAGTCATAAGCCGCAAAAGTAAGGGTAATTGCTACACCTGATTAGATTGATATCATTAAAATATCGTATACATATTATACAAAATACATAACCTTTGTACCAATAATTTTATTGCAATGATTGAACAGACAGAACTTGTTGTAACAGAATGGATTTATCTTCCTACCGCTGTTACTACCGACAATGAAGCTAAAATCACTTCTCAAACTGGTTTAGATGTGATGAAAAAAAGAAATGACCTAAAAAAAGGGATTGCAGTTAGACTTACAAGCAAATTCTCAATTGGCAAAGACCCTGTTTTATTATATGTAGCAGAACATTCTTATGTTATTGACTTTGAAGACGTTATTGACAAAAATGAGTTAGTAAGAATGTTTAAAAATTCATTTACACAGTTCAATGAAAAGTTTGAAATAAGGAAACTGGGTACTTTATTACAAAATTGTGCATTGAGTCCGCTTGATGAATCTAAAATTGATTTAGAAGCTATTTTACCTTTACTGGTATAGTCCAAACTGGACTTACATTAATAATATTGTTTTTTCATCTTTCCCCATAAGGTGAAAAATTATTTTACCCCAACAATTGTGAAGGATTACATTTGTCGCAAATAATATTATATGCAAAAGGATACTGCTATATTCTCTCTAATCAACAAAGAACTGGAAAGACAAAGAAGAGGTTTGGAATTGATCGCTTCTGAAAACTTCACTTCTCTGCAGGTAATGCAGGCAATGGGTAGTGTACTAACCAATAAGTATGCTGAAGGGTATCCTGGAAGAAGATATTATGGTGGTTGCGAGATAGTAGATCAGACTGAACAACTTGCTATTGACCGATTAAAAGCGGTTTTCAACATAGAATATGCTAATGTACAACCCCATAGTGGCGCTCAGGCAAATGCTGCTGTAATGCTGGCAATATTGCAACCTGGTGATGCAATTCTTGGATTAGATTTAAGCATGGGCGGTCACCTTACCCATGGTTCTGCAGTAAACTTCAGTGGTAAAATATATAAACCTCATTTCTATGGTGTAACAAAAGAAGAGGGTATAATAGACTACGAAATGCTGGAAGCAAAGGCTAGAGAAGTGAAGCCAAAATTGATTATCTGTGGTGCAAGTGCCTATAGCAGAGATATAGATTATGCCCGTATAAGAAAAGTAGCCGACGAAGTGGGTGCGTTTGTTTTAGCAGATATTGCTCACCCTGCTGGATTAATTGCAAAGGGTTTATTGAGCTATCCATTTGATCATTGCCATATTGTTACCTCTACTACACACAAAACATTGCGTGGACCTCGTGGTGGGGTAATAATGATGAAGAAAGATGTAGAAAATCCATTTGGATTGAAAGATATTAAAGGCAACCTGAGAATGATGAGCAATCTGATGGATATGGCTGTTTTCCCAGGTACTCAAGGCGGACCGCTGGAACACGTAATTGCCGCTAAAGCAATAGCCTTTGGTGAAATTCTTACGGACGAATTTACTACTTATGCTCATCAGGTTAAAAGCAATGCTCAGACAATGGCTGCAGCATTTACCAACAGAGGATACAATATTATTAGTGGCGGTACCGACAACCACCTGATGCTGATAGATCTTAGAAATAAAAATATCTCTGGTAAAAAAGCAGAGCAGGTATTGCAACTGGCTGATATTACTGCCAACAAGAATATGGTTCCTTATGACGACAAGAGCGCATTTGTTACTTCGGGTATTCGCTTTGGAGTAGCAGCAATTACTACACGTGGTTTGAATGAAGAGCATATGGAAAATGTAGTAGACCTGATAGATCGTTCTTTGATGAATGCAGACAATGAAACCGAATTAGCTGCTATCAGAAAGAAAGTGAATGAATTGATGAGTGCATTTAATCTTTATCCAGAGTTAGGATAGATTAATTAAGAATTAATAATTAAGAATAAATAAAGTTGGTGTGATATTTTATTACCTACAACTTAATACTTAAAACATATTATGATACAACGGATTCAGACTATCTGGTTATTATTAGCTACGGCGATAGGAATTACTTCTTTAAAATTGCCTACTTATAGTGGACATAGAATAAAAGATGTAGTGCCTCCTATTGTGGTTTCAAACATTACCGGATCATATAATATCATGCTGATGGTAGCTACCATTGCTACTGCCACGCTGGCTTTTCTGGCTATCTTTTTATTTAAAAACAGAAAACTTCAGATCAAGGTGGTATCTACAGCATTGGTTTTATCCCTTATCACTTTATTTTTATATTACTGGCAATCCAAAGCATTTATTGTAGCTGAAAGTAATTATACTTTACCCGCAATTCTGCCTATTTCTATTCCTGTATGGCTTATTCTGGCTATCAGAGGGATTACAAAAGATGAAAAATTGATCAAGAGTTTAGATAGACTGCGATAGGATTTTAGGATATTTTACCAATACAATTTCTATTATTTTAAAAATGTATTTTGTAAAGTAAACTATTCTCTTATTTTTGCAGCCCGAACGGAGATTGTAGCTCAGTTGGTTAGAGCGCTAGTTTGTGGCACTAGAGGTCGGGGGTTCGAGACCCCTCATTCTCCCTCAATAAAAATAAAAGTCTTGTAAATCATTATTTACAAGACTTTTTTATTACTACTATGTGTCATACAAACTACTGGATTATCTTTTTGCTGCCTTCTATAATACTTTTGTTAATCGGCATTATATTACTGGTTGCCATCAATGCTACCATGCTACCCTACTCCTGGATGGGTACTATCCAAAAAGGCTGGATAGCTGGTATAGCCGAAAAGATTAGCTACAGTCTGCAAAACCAACTAAAAGAAAATGGTCCTAAGTTAGTCGCCAGCATCACTAATCAAAATACCGTAGAAAAGATCAGACCAATGATGGAAGAAGAGGTAGAGAAGTTCCTTCGTGAAAAACTTCCGGCACAGATGCCCATGATATCCATGTTTATTGGCGACCGTACCATTAATCAGTTAAAAGAAATATTTGTAAGTGAAGTGGAAGTAATCTTCCCGATGTTTATGGAGAAATATGTACAAGAAAATATCCTTAATAACACTAGCCTAAACGATCAGATAAAAGAAACAATAGAAAAGACCCTAGTAGCCAGTATCCCCCAACTAGTAAAACAACAATCCTTCCGCTTTCTATTAATACTATTATTAGCCGGTGGAGTGATAGGATTGGCACAGGTTGGAATGAGTCATCTTCTTACTTATTAGCGGATTGGCGGATTAACGAATTGAATACAAATACAATCGCCGCAGAGAAAAGAGAAAGGGAGGAATAGGAAGGTTTCAGATTACTAGTTTCCAGTTACCGGTAACTAGAAACTGTATTTGTATTCCCTATGCGCCTATGTACCTTGTTGCCTTTGTGCCTTGTATTAACTCTTGCCTCCTTGCCTATTGCCTCTTTGCCTTGTATTTGTAC
>CAIVPM010000357.1 GCA_903907815.1 uncultured Chitinophagaceae bacterium
GCATCAGCATATTTGCTGGTGTAGGTGCCGCACATCTTCCTGGCGATAGAGGGGTGATAGAAATGTTACGCAAAGCAGGGTATACACTCACTCCAATTATTATGGGCTTGCAAAGTCCTAAACTTAAAGAGGAAATAAACAAGGTTCGCTTACCCGTAACTTTTAGTAAACAAATTGCTGAAGATTCAATGTACTCTGTTTTAGTTCCAGGAAAACTGTATTCTTTCTCTTTCGCCAATACGCTAATAGGCAGACAATGGATACATGCCGATTTTGGTAATGGCTCCTACTATACCATTTCCCGTTTAAGTACAGGCGGTGGTTTATGGGGTAATGATGAAGCTTATATCTATCGTAAAATAGATAGTGTTTTATACGAGAATATTCCCGGCAAAATACTGGAGCGAACTGCTATTAAAGTAAATGGAATCAATGGATTTAATATTGTAAACAGAACCAGCAAGAGCAACATTCAACGGTATAATATCTTCGTAAGGGGTAGTGAAGTAATTATCTTTAAAATGAGTGGTAACGAAGATTATGTTCAAGGACCAGAAGCTGAAAAATTCTTTAGCAGTATTACGCTTAAACCGAGGAATAAAACCTGGAAAACGTTCATCCCCGAAAACCATGCATTTTCAATAGAACTACCCGATGCTCCTATTCCTGGCGATGCCAATGCAGATAATGATGGCAGCAGGTATACCAGCAAACTATACTCAACAGTACCACTTAGTTACGAATGTACTGATACCGCAACTGGTAACTACTATTATATTTTCTGCAAGTCGGTTACCAATCATAGTGTGTTGGAAGAAGATACTTTTAATCTTGCATTAGCTTCGGAAAGTTTTATTACCAGCGGCTTTATCAACGATCCAACATACCGCAAGCAATGCATTAAAGGCTTTCCATATTTAGAAACAAAAGGTAATGCAACCGATGGGTCAAAATACATTAGCCGTGTATATCTAAAGGGATCAAATTATTATACCCTTATAGCAAAGTACAATAAGGCAGAGGGCGATGCACAGAAATTTTTGCAATCCTTCCACCTCACTCCTTTCCAATATCAGGAAGCTAAAGATTATACCGACTCTGCTATGTTTTTCACGGTAAAGTCTCCTGTTATTCCCGATAGTGTCAGTAAGGCTTTTCTCGACATCTCCCGTTTGTCCGAAAAGACACAGGAACTTGACCGTAGAACTAAGAACTACGAAGAACCATACTGGAAAGAAAATATGAAAGTCTTGTTCCGTTCTAAAACTACGAATGAAATAATATCGGTTTCTTCTCGCCCCTACCCTAAGTATTATTTTATAAACGATAGTTCCGATTTCTGGCAGAAAGCAATTGAGAATATCAAAGTATACAACAACAAAAGTAAAACCTGTGATCTGGTAGAAAAGAATAGAACTTTTACCTATTTACCCGACAGAAGAATTTGCGATGTTGTTATTGGAGATACTGGCAGTTCTCAGATGATTAAAGCAAGATGGATTATCTATAATGGCCGTGTGTTCTTATTAAAAACATTAACCGATAGTACCAATAATTCTACTGCTTTTATCAATCAGTTTTACAACTCATTCACTCCCCTGTTTGATAGCACTACAAACTATGATTTATTCAAACCTAAGAGCGATGTTTTCTTTAAAGATTTCTACAGTACCGACAGTGCTGTTGCTAAATTTGCACGAAAGAATCTTAACTATGTAAGGTTTGTAGAAGCAGACATTCCTGATATTATTAAAGCTATCAAAAGTTTGGAAAGCGATAGTAAACAAAAGGATTACCTGAACTATAAAGTAGCTTTAATTAAAGAGATGGGCTATCTTAAAAAAGATAGTTTAGTAGCTACCAAAATTAAAGCCATTTACGATGCAGCAAGTGATACTGCTACGCTGCAGAATGAAGCCGTTATTGCATTAGCTCGTTTAAAACAACAACAGTCATATACAATACTAAAAAACATCCTGGTTACAGAGCCTCCGGTATTTGACAAAACAGAGGATTTAACCAAACTATTTGACCTTATTATCGACTCTTCCAAACTTGCAAAAACCTTGCTACCCGACATACTTACTTTAAACAACTTTGATGATTATAAAAGGAAAATCAACTTCTTACTATCCGATTTAATTGATAGCAACCAGATTACTGGCAAAGACTATGAAAGCATTTTTAGTAAGTTATTTTTCGATGCAAAAATTGAGCAGAAGAAATTGATGGCTACAGATGAAAAGCTGATCAACAAAAGCGATGATGATGAAGACAAAGTAGAACATTACAAATACCCAAACACCTTAAAATCCTATTGTAATTTACTGGTACCATTCTGGGAAAATAATGCTGCAATTCCTGCATTCTTTAATAAGATTCTACGAACCAGAGATAACACTGTTAAACTAAACACCGTAGAAATATTGATAAAGAATAAACATACGGTGAATGATTCAATTATCGCAGACATTTGTAAAGAAGAAAAATACCAAGCTGAGCTTTATTCAGTACTTAAAAAAGACAGTGCAGAATCGCTTTTCCCTGCTAAATATCGTAAGCAGGAAATACTGGCTAAAAGCTTACTGGTAAATAGTACCAGCAGCTACAATAAAAAGGACAGCATAGAATATCTTAACAAGTATCTACCCGCCATTCACAAGGGTAAAAAAGGAAATGTATATTTCTTTAAATATAAAAGCAATGAAAAAGATGCGGACTGGAAACTGGCAGTAGTAGGTATACAACCAGAGAATTTAAAGGATATAAACGCCGCTGAAACTATTGTAGAATTTACCAGTAAAATATTGAAGACCAATCAACCACTCGACACACAACTGAAGAAGTTATTGAAAGAGCAATTGTATTCTTTAAGAAAGAGCAGTAGTAAATATTTTGGGAATGGTTATTATCGTAATCATTTCAATTTTTAGGCCTGTTAAATACATTTGTTTTTAGAAGCTGTTTGAGTTAATTGTTTAGAATTAATTATTGCGATTATCTGGAACGAAACGATGCAAATTTTGCAGCTATAGTCGGAAACTATAGCGAAAAATTTAAAGAAGTTGCAGTCCAGATTGCGCATCATAAGGAATATCAAATAATTAACTCAAACAGCTTCTTAGATAAATCGGGAGTACTTACTGTGCTCCCCTTTCTTTCTTAAACGTAAATATTTTAATATTCCCCTTTACATAGTTGCAAACCCATACCTCCGTTTTATCATGTGTTTCTACTACATCGGCCCCTACTGGTTTACCAGCACATGGCAAAGAATATACTGGCGTAAACTGATTATCATCTATCTTAAATACTTCCATCTTATTACCTGCATAACAGGTAACAAAAAGATACTTACCATCTTTCGATAGCGCTATCGTCCTGGGCTGTTTCGAGGTAGGTGCGGTGAATAAAGTTTTACTTGAAACAGGATCTATACAAGCCACCTGACCCAGATTATTAAAAGATACAATAAGTCGCCCTCTTTTATCCATAACAATATGCCTTGGATTAGAGGCCACTTCAATATTCTTTTCCTTCACCCATCCATTATTATTCAACACAGTTATAGTACTACTACCCATTATAGCAATATAGGTTTTCTGTCGGGCATCATCTACCACAATACCTCTTGGAATGGCCGCAACAGGTATATTTTTCACCAGCGAAGCTATTGGTTTCACTTGCTTATCCATCCTTAATACACTCACTGTATGGGCATGCCAGTTACTTACCAGCAAGTATTTATCATCAGCAGTTTTAGCAATCACTTTTGGGGTAGCGCCCGTATGTATCAGGGGCATTATCACCGAATCTATCTTAGCAGAAGTAAAATTACGAATGGTTACCTTTTTGGTATTATTAGTATCCGTCCAAGTGTAATTATCAGAATAGGTACTATCTAAATAAAGAGGCACTACACCTCCCGCATTATGAAGAGATACCCACAGTAATTTATCATCATGACTTAAACAGGCCTCAACCGGTTTCTCCTGCAAGGAAGGTATCGATTTCTTTAATTCATAATCCCAGCCCTTCCCTTTCGAAGATTTAAATTTAAACGTCCTTAATAGTTTCCTGCTGCTTTGTTCAAATTCAAATACGCTTAATCCTTCCAGATTCATGGCATATAATTTAGAGCCATTCGCATTAAATAATACCGACTTGGTTCCTGCCGATGCTTTTATAGAGTCTACCTTTTCAAACACTAAATTATAAGGAGTATTATCCAATGGAATCGCAGTAGGGTTTGTAGCAATAGTTGTATCCTTTACAACCGTACTTACTTCCAGTCTGTTTTTAAAAGGGATACCCTTACTCAGCACTTTAATAAATGCCATGATGCAAAATGCCAGACTAAGGATAACTATTGAATATCGCCACTTCATAGGGGTCAAATATCGTATCAATAACCATATCCCCTAACGCTATTTTTACACAATGCATGTTCTTTACCAATATCCCCAATAATAATTTTGGTTTGGCTCAATACCCTTAACTGATTTACTTTGCCGCCGATGAGGAAAATAAATACATTCATTCTGGGCAGTTTACTATTGATTACATCTGTACTTACAGGCTGTAAATCAATAGCTAACCTTACTGCTAAAGATGGTGGAAATAAAAATAAAAGAACTGCAGTTAAACCCAATAGCAAACCTGTTTTTTTAGAAGATATTGAAGTTACCCCTGGCTCGGTAGTACAGAGTAAACATAAACCTGGTACAACCAAGCAGAAAAAGACCAACATTCCCATTCCTAAACAAATGCTGGAACCCGATACTACGGTGAAAGGCAATATTGAATTATGCAATATTCTGCAGTTTAGATACGCCATTATAATGGACGAAACAGTAGAACGTTTATCCAATATAAAGCTGCTGAATAAAATTAATGAATGGTGGGGAACCCCTTATTGCATGGGTGGAAAGACTAAAGATTGTATAGATTGTTCTTCTTTTACACAGGCAATGGTAAGGGATATTTATAAAGCAGAATTGCCCCGTACAGCGCAGGAACAGTACGATGCTTGTCAGCATATAGATTATGAAGATTTAAGAGAAGGTGACCTCGTATTCTTTCATGCAGGCCGACGCAGAAAAGAGGTTACTCACGTAGGTTTATACCTTAGCAACAATAAGTTTGTTCATTCCTCTTCCAGCAATGGGGTTATTATCAGCGATTTAAACGAAAGTTACTGGCGTCATAGCTGGCGTGGAGGCGGCAGAGTAGTCATTACCGCTCCTTAGAACGGAGAGTGTATTTAGCAGGTTTCCAATTGTATTCATCAGCACATTA
>CAIVPM010000358.1 GCA_903907815.1 uncultured Chitinophagaceae bacterium
ATGCATTAATTTCATATCTAAATCATGATTCCAAGGAGTGTTTAAACCGTTTCTTTCTGCATACTGTCCACGACGGGTACTTAAATATTTATCTCCATTGATAAAGTTGTTTAAATCAGCCCATTGTTGAGCAGCAGTATAAGTACCATTATTGGCTAATCTTATATCAGATTGGTCTTTCGGAATGTAAGGCAACATTGCGTTGGAACCATTACCAAATGGGGCTGATTGATATACCAGACTATAAGGACTACCAGAAGTACCAGCATAAAAGAAGGAAAGTGATGTAGTATGCATTTTATTCCACTCAATACTACCCGCCCAGGTAGCTACAAAACGATGACGGATATCAAAGTTAGAATAAGCTAATTGAGAATTACTTGGCGTAATGGAAGGGTTTACATTGTAGCTACTTTCCCATGAGTTACGGATACCATTGGTAATATCTTTACTCTCTCCATATGTGTAGGCAAAGCTCCATCCCATATAGTATTTATGAGCACTAATTTTAGTGCCGGTAGTTGCTTTGGAAATCTGTAATGTCAGGTTATATCTGTACCCTTCCGATGTGTTAGTCAGGAAGTAAACATTAGAGTAGTTTGAATTATACTTTCCACCAACATATACAGGTGTTTGAGTAGGACCATCAGCAAAATATTTTACAGAATCTTTTAGATTAATCTGCTCATACTTAACATCGTAGATAGTCTTTGTATACATCACATCTCCAGTAATTTTATAACCATTACCAAATTTAATATCCATAGCTATATTACTACGAAGAACTGTAGGCAACTTGAAGTCGTTGTCAAAAACATCAATCTCACGGGTAGAACTTTTCGAAGCACCACCATATTTTGTTACCGTATCCTTTAACCCTTGAGGATTAATTGCAAGAGGTACATACTGACCATTAGGTAAAGAAGCACTTGGACCAGAAGGGCCATTCCAGTCAATATTACCATAAGTACCACCATTAAGGGTATACGCATATCCATACCATGCAAAAGGAACTTTACCAGTAAATATTCCACTACCACCACGAATTATAAACGACTTATCTCCAGCTACATCATATGTAAATCCAATACGTGGAGAAACAGCCACTCTTGAAGGTAATTTACCAGATAAATTCTGGAATGCTGTATTAGAATAAGTAGGATTAGCAGAAGTGTATTTAGTATTACCACCAATTGTATTCGTAGTATTTAATAATGAATCACGATAAGGCTGATCTCCTACAAAAGAATAATCTAAACGTACTCCAAGGGTTACTTTAAAATCTTTAGTAATAGATAACTCATCCTGACCATATACACTTGTTAATGCTACATTGAAAGGATTAGGAGGATTGTTATATATATTATCTCTGTTATTGGTAGTTCCAGGTGCCGATAAGAATGCTCCACGAACACGGCTTGGATTATCATTCAGAAAACTGTTTACCCCTCTGCTATATTCCCATCTTCCATTATAAGAGTTAATGAATCCATATGTAAGGTCATAAAATTCATTATGTGTACCGAATGTAAATTTATTAATACCCTTTGTCAAGGTTACGTTATCACTAAGTTCTATAGTTTGTTGTTTTAAGTTATAGATAGAAGCTTCTCTCCAGGTACCCAAAGTAATACGGCCATTATCAATATCTACATAAGGAGCTATTGAACCAGGGAAGTCTCTGTACTCATGAAGGTTAATATAACTTATATTAAACTGATTATTGAAGTTGTTGTTAATCTTTGTTTTCAATTCAGCAACCAGGTTGATGTTGTCTGTATGCTGTGTAAAATCAGTAGATCCAAACTGGAAGTTGGTAGAAGAACGCTCCAGATTATTACCTTTACCAGTAGTATAAATTCCACGTATCATTAAGCTGTTCTTTGGGTCTAATTTATAATCGAAACGAGCAAAAAGCTTATCACTCTTAGTAAATATTTTATACGCTCCTTCATAGCTACCTGGATCGTATCCATATTGTGTTTTAAGTTTATTTACAATAGATTGTCCTTCAGCTAAAGTCATAGCAGCTCCAGGATCACCAACATTGTATGTACTTGGCTCTTGTCTGTCGGTATGTTCCATATTAATGATAAAGAAGGCTTTATTCTTAATAATTGGACCACTGATAGTTGCTCCAGTCTGATAATCGTAGAAATCAGAACCAATGCTCTTTTTTAATCCATCAACACTTTTTCCCATGAAAGTCTGATTACGACCATAAGCATACAATGAACCATGAATATCATTGGTACCACTCTTTGTTACAGCGTTTACTGAACCTCCAGTAAAATTACCCAGCTTAACATCATAAGGAGCAATTTGAACTTGTACTTCCTGAATTACATCTATACTATATGGGCTTGTTCTTGTACCCGCACCTGCAGCACCAGACTGTCCACCACCACTGGTTCCACCAGCAGAGTTGCTAAAGCCAAATGCATCATTGTTTACAGCACCATCAATAGTTAAGTTGTTGTAACGGAAATTACTTCCTGCATAAGAGTTATTGTTCGATTGTGGTGTAAGACGGGTAAAATCGGAAAGGCTTCTACCAATTGTAGGAAGATCTTTCATTTGTTTTGAACCAACAGTAAGACCGCCATCTTGTTTACGTGTATTAGAAGTAATCAATACTTCTTTTAACTCAGTAGTTTTTGGTGAAAGTGTAACGTTTAAATCTGCATTTGTTCCTAAGTTTAATTGAACATCCGTAATAACATCTTCATTATACCCAACAAAGCTGATTTTAATAGTGTATGGTCCACCCGATTTAAGATTCGGTATAGTATATATACCTTTCTTATTGGACTGAGTAGAGGAAACCGCACCGGTAGGTTCATGTTTTACTACTATCGAAGCACCGTTAACGGTCGCTCCTTTGTTGTCGTACACGCTTCCACTAAGCGTTGCAGAGGTTTCTTGCGCTCTCAGTGTAGAGACTGATAGCATCAGGATACTAACTAAAAATAATGTAATCTGTTTTAACATTGCTTGTCTTTTATGATTTGGGCGCAAAGATTCAGCTCCAATGTTAACTTAATGTTACCTGAATGTTACCTAAATATTATCGTTAACATTTTATATTTAAAATGAAGTGTTAAGTGGTAAAAAAAGCAGGAAGAGTATTTAAATATCAGGCTTAGGATTATCTTCTAATCATATTAAATATCAGCAGACCGGTTTTATTCTCTTTATCATCTTCATCTACCTTTCCTTCCAGTATACTCTGTCCGGCATTGGCAGGGTTATTGCCACCACCCAGTGGCCAGTCGCCCAGGGTTTCTTTTATTTTAATGCCCGCTATGGCAGCTATCTCCAGTCCAAAGTCGGTACAGTTGTTCGAGTTCAGATTATACTTCTTACACTTATACTCTTTTACTTTCCGCAGTATTTTTTCAAACTTTCTTCGCGAAATAAATTTCCCCACTATCTCATCCCATTCATGCTGCGAATCGTCTTTAAACACCGAAGATGTAGTAGGCAGTATAGGAGTTGCACTCAATATATTATCTTTCTTAGGATAAAAACCAAAAGAGCGCGATAAGATGGAAGTATCCTTATTAAACTTAATCAGCGTTACAAACATATGACCCACATTGCTGAGGTTGGTAAATGGTTTACGATCACCCGCTCTTGGCTGCTTTACGTGTACCATTAATCCATATCCAAGTGCTTTCTTTCCATCATGAAAGTATTCCGAGATATCCTCATCAGGCATAGGCTCCGATTCTACTTTAGGTAGCGGACTATCCAGCGAGTCGGTTATTATATTATTAACCGCCACATCTGCCGTATCATTATCCGGCATAAAGTCGGCAGGGTTCAGTAAAGTTACAATAGTAGTAGTGTCGTTGTTTTGAGCACTATCTGCCAGAACTGTACTCTCTGCAACAATACTGGAATCATTTTGGGTACGGGGTAGATCGAAATCCATTAATAAGTAGTTGTTCTTATTTTGCCCAGCTTCATAAGCCCCTTTCATTTTGTAGTAATACTTTAATGCTTGAGGATACAACCTTAAACGGGCAAAAACATTGGCCATCCGGTAATAAAGACTTACCGAAAAGCTTTTATCTTTCACTTGGTGTTTTAGTTTCAACGAACGTAGAAAATGTGCCAGCGCTTTCTTGTATTTTCCTTTGGTAGTATATACTTCGCCTATATGATATAGTGCATTGGCTTCGCCTTTTACATCCTGTGCAATTTGTGCCAGTCGCAAGGCTTCTGTAGCAAACAATGCAGAAGAATCGAGGTTGTTTTTATTGGCATATCTTTCACTAATGCTATTTAGGTAAGCAATTCTTTGAGTGGTATCAACAATAGAAACAATGCTATCAGTGATAGTTTTCTGGGCAAGGGAATCTATTTTGCCAAAACAAATAAGTATTAATAATGCTATGTAAAACTTTTGCTTCATTACTCTTGGTTCTGTGAGTATGCGTGCAAATTACTAAATCCCTACCAAAACATTAGGTTAATGTTTTATAATCGAAAGCAACGATAGATTAAGAATGATAATTATGCTACAATCCCTATGTATTTCAGCATTGAATTTTGCTATACAAACCCCTTTATATTTGCAACCCTATTATGTTACCAATCAGCAATCGTGGAAGTTTAATGCCGGAGTCTCCTATAAGGAAATTAGTTCCTTTAGCAGAAGAAGCAAGGCAAAAAGGATTAACCGTTTATCACCTGAATATTGGTCAGCCCGATATTGCTACTCCGCAGGCTATGATAGATGCTGTAAAAGAAAATATCAGTCCTGTAATAGAGTACTCTCATAGTGCTGGCAACGAAAGTTATCGTCACAAACTGGTATCATATTATGCCAAACATGCAATTGATATTCATTACAATGATATCATTGTTACTACGGGTGCCAGCGAAGCTATTTTATTTAGTTTCCTCGGTTGTCTGGATGTAGGAGATGAAGTAATAATACCCGAACCTTTTTATGCCAACTATCACGCATTTGCAATAGTTGCCGGCATTAATGCAGTATATGTTTCTTCTTCTATCAACGATGGATTCTGTTTGCCTGCTATAGCAGAAATAGAAGCAAAGATTAGTAGCAGAACTAAAGCAATTCTAATCTGTAATCCTAATAACCCAACTGGTTATTTATATAGTAAAGAGGAACTGGAACAACTGGAGAAACTGGTATTGAAATATAATCTATATCTCTTTGCTGATGAGGCTTACAGAGAGTTCTGTTACGAAGGAAATCACTTTAGTGCATTACAATTTATCGATACTTCCGACAATGTAATTCTGATAGATAGTATCAGTAAAAGATACAGTGCCTGTGGATTAAGGCTTGGAGCTATTGTTACCAGAAACAAACTGGTAATAGAAACCATCATGAAGTTTGCACAGGCAAGACTTAGTCCGCCATACTATGCGCAGATAGCAGCAGAAGCGGCTATAGATTTGCCCGACGATTATTTTACAGTCACTAAAGCAGAATATAAAAAACGTAGGGACCTGATTGTTAAAAGATTGAACGCAATGCCCCATGTTTTCTGTCCCAATCCAGGTGGCGCATTCTATGCAATGGCTAAACTTCCAATTGATGACTGCGATAAATTCTGTGCATGGCTATTAAAGGAATTCAGTTACAACAAGGCTACCGTTATGCTGGCACCGGGTACTGGTTTCTATGGTACACCGGGAATGGGTATGCAGGAAGTAAGACTTGCATATGTATTAAATACCGATGCCATAAATGCTGCAATGGACTGTCTGGAACAAGCGCTTAAGGTATATCCAGGAAGAGTAAATAGTTAATAAAGTAAAAAGCGTTTTGAATGTAGCTATTATTCCTCTTTCTATTGTTTTAATTTTTAATTCATAATTCTTAATTCATAATTGGCACATTGTATTACTCTTGCCTCTGCCTGTATTCACTTTGTGCCTCTGCGCCTTCCGCCTTTGTCCCTTGTATTTGTATTACTATTGCCTCTTTGCCTCTTGCCTCCTTGCCTTGTATTCACCTCCTGTATTATCCTAACTCCTGACTCCTATCTCCCTGTATTCCTTTGTGCCTCTGTGCCTTCCGCCTTTGTCCGTTGTATTTGTATTACTATTGCCTCTTGCCTCTTGCCTCCTTGCCTTGAATTCAAATATTTTACGATAATATTAAGAGGATAAAGTTTTTGCCGTATCCTCTTTAATCTTACTTTTCCATCTCAATTAGTACAACGGATGAGATTATTGAAAGGCTTCGGCATCGTTTGCGCCATATTATTTACATCATTTTCATTTGCTCAGAACTATCATGCATTAGCAGGTTCTCCTTATGCAGGAGTGGAAAGCATCTTTCATAATCCTGCCAGTTCGGTCAATCAGGTTTTTAAGTGGGATGTAACTTTATTCTCTGCACAAGCTACCTTATCCAATAAAGCCTTTCTGGTAGAAAACGCTTCTTTTCAATCCCTTAACTATGGCACGGTTCCTTTCAAAGAAGCTAAAGTTGTATTAACGGATGGTAATCAGGAAAGATCCGTAAATGGTAATGCGGATGCAAGTTTACTTAATTTCCGTTGCAGACTAAATAGTAAAAGTGCTTTTACTTTTGGCTTAAGAGGGCGTGGTTTTCTACATGCTTATGCTGATCCTTTTATTTATCACGATTCTCTTAATACCCTTAAAAAATGGGCCAATGCAAACGAGGTTATTCCAGAGTTTAATGGCAGTGCAACCCACTCTGGCTGGATAGAAGCCAACTTTAATTATTCCAGAATTTATAAAGAAGACGATGATACCAGAATTACCTGGGGTGCTACTCTTACGGTAATGAAAGGACTATCGGCAGCAGAATTTAATCCTCGTCAAATGACCTATGCTACTGCGCTTAACGGCAATAATGTTCCATATTATTACATTAACGGTGGAAACCTTTCCTATCGTTATACGCAGAACTACGATTTGTATGATACCAATCAAAGCGTTAGAAGCAATATAAATACTATTTTAAGTAGTTCTGTTACTGCTGTTGGTTTAAGTATTGGGGTAGAGTATGTACTGAAAGATAAAGCTACTTCTACCTTTACTTCCTGGGGTTCGCCGGAATGGAACCCAAAAGATTACGACTGGAAGTTTGGTGCTGCTATCCTGGATATAGGAAGTAACTATTACCATTATGGCAATAACTCTGCTGAAAAAACAGTTCCTACAGGTTTAATTACCGATACTTTATTTAATAATTATAATATCTGGCATTTACAAACTTTAAGAGATACCGTACTGCATTCTTATGTGAAGAATAGTAAGCTTGAAGGAGATTTTTCCGTCTCCAACCCTACCAGATTAGTGCTTTCTGCCGATAAGAACCTTAAACGTAATTTCTATATTAATGGAGAACTAACCATCAGTTTCTTTACCAATAAAGCACAATCGAGAGCCAGGACAAGAGAAGAAAATTTATTATTAATTACCCCAAGATGGGAGACTAAAGGACTGGGAGTATATTTCCCATTACAACTAAATACCGATATGCAGTTCTGGGCAGGTGTTGCCGTTAAACTTGGACCATTATTAGTTGGACTTCATGATATAGATGTTTTCAACTGGAAAAATAAAGGCAATCATCAGCTGAATGGTGGAGGTTATGTAATGCTAAGCATACATCCATTTGGAAAGGATAAAGAAGCAGAAAGCTGCCCTAAGTATTAATAGGCGTTATTTCATTATCAATTTTCCATCATCAATTATCAATTAATTTTTTGGGCGTTCCGCTAGCGGCCGTTCCAGCTCTTCCTACCTTTTTTGCCTTTTTAAAAAACTTTAGATATCATTAGCTAGGGCAAAAAAGGGTATTCCCTGCTGGCACTAACGCAAAGGCAAATGACATCGCTCCCCATTCAGTTGCCCCACAAACACATCAAATCTATTCTCTTCTCTTTAAGTAATTCATACTCCTTTTTACCTGACAGTCGTTTTAGTCTATCCAACTGTAGTAAAAGTGTTACCAACTTACAAATTAGTGAAGCTAACAGTCGTTTTAGTCTACCCAACTGTAATGAAAGTGATATTAACAGTCATTATAGTCCATCTAACAGTCGTTATAGTTTATCTAACTGTAGTGAAAGTGTTACCAACTTACAACTTAGTGAAGCTAACAGTCGTTTTAGTCTACCCAACTGTAATGAAAGTGACATTAACAGTCATTATAGTCCATCTAACAGTCGTTTTAGTCTATCTAACTGTAAAAAACTAACCGGCAAGTTACTAAATGCTAGAAATTACAATTACTGATA
>CAIVPM010000359.1 GCA_903907815.1 uncultured Chitinophagaceae bacterium
CGCTCAGGCTCTTTCTTCCCGAGAATGAAAGGAAAGGATTTTGTGTTCGCTCGCTTAAAGTGTTTTGAAAAGGAAAGCCCGTCCCCTATTTCTTCCCTGTTTTCACTGATTGAAATCCTTATTTTGAAAGTGTTATTACCCAATGGGGTACCTAAAGATGGATCTTTTGAAAGACTATCATTCAACTCTAACAATTCTTCCTTCAAAGAGCCATACTTCTTTTTTAGCTTCTTTGCTTCTTTAATAAATTTTTCGGTAGGAATTATATTATAGTTCATTAATAATGGAACTTAAAGTTTTCTTTTTCCCTTTTGCTGCTTTCATTATTTCAACCTGTGTAAAAGCTTCTTCTAAATCTTCTTTGAGCTTAAGAACCTGTTCGTATTTTTCTAATTTAGAAACAACTCTTTTCCATTGCGAGATTGGAAGTTGTACCATCTTTGGTCTTCCTTTAGTATCAGTTACATATGCTAATTCCAATTTCATATCTTACACTTTAATTAAGACAAATCTACATAATTTTAATTAGTTAGAATATTAATTAAAAAGTATTAAGACAGTAACACCTCCGCTGGTATATTCAGTTCATGATGAAATAGTTTAGCTATCTCTAAAGTTAGTGGTTTCTTTTTGTTTAATATAGCAGATACATACCCCTTGCTCCCAACCTTTCCTATCAAATCTTTGCTCTTTAACCCTTTTTCATTCATCTTAATTTTAATAGCTTCTATAGGGTCAGGAAATGGAACAACATATTTAGCATCTTCGTATTGTTTAATTAATAATAAAGCAATTTGAAGTTTATCTCCTTCTGGAGTATTCAGTTTTACCTTTTTATCAAACATACTATCTACCCAATCAAGATACTCATTATATTGTTTATTCGATTTTATTATTCTTAGTTCCATAATGTTTACTTTTTGTTTTGAATAATATTGACATCTATTTTATCATGTTCAGCATGTGTTCCAAACCATTTAATCTGAATAGCTTTAAAGTCAAATACGATTCTTATTACCAGTCTATATTTATTCCCCATTATATTTAAAACCACTCTATCATCTGCCACTATACTTGCTTTGGGATAATCTCTTTTTAATTCATTAAAGTTTTTAAAGTTGCATAAAACCAATTCATGATACCACTCCTGAAGTGCATTTGCAGCTTCAGGATATTTCTTACAATATGCTAATAAAGTTTTTCTGGTAATAATATTAAACACAAACAAATATAGTATAAAGTTTGCCATTAGTAAACTTTTATTTTAAGTGATAATAAATCTTGTACAGTAAATATTAATACACTAAACAAAATATTGAACAATAAACTACTCTCCTATTATTATCTTCTTTAGCCTTACAAATACCTTACTTAATATTCTTGCCTTTTTTAATTCTTCATTATCAATTATCCATTATTAATTAGAATTAGGGCGTTCCGCTGAGGCGGCCGTTGCTGCTTTTCCTATCTTTCTTTTGCGCTTTTTAAAATGTTCATTTTACAAAATTGCAGAGCGCAAAAGAAAGGATATTCCCTGCTGCAACTAACGCTAATACAAATACATCGCTCACCGTCAGTACGCCCCAAGCCTTCGCAAATATTAAGCCATCAAAAGAGGCGTCAGACGGGTAAGCTCTGAAAGAGCGGTATATATTAGCATAGGGTAAAGCCCTATGTAAAACGAAATAAATAATAATCCGAGGTCTGAAAGACCGAAATCCTTGAACATTGCAGTCTTTCCGACTGCGAGGAACGAAGCAGGAAGCATCAGAGTAGCAAACAATTGGCGTCTTTTAAGCAGCCCATAATTTCAATCGTGGATAATCAAATCATCACGCAATCCACAAAACGGTTTCAACCGTTTAAATCAAAAAAGCACCACCCTTTACAGAGTAGTGCCTTATAGTTCTAAATATTTTTCATACTCTTATTTTACAATAAACTTTTCAGTCTGACTACCTCCATCTGTCGATGTAACATTAATCATATAAACTCCCTTAACTAAATTATTTATGCTTATTTCAGCTTGAAATCCATTACTAATAGTTTGGTTCAACAATAATTTCCCATTTATATCATAAACTTTTGCAAGTTTCATATTACTACCATATAGTTTAATTATACCATTTTCTATTGGGTTTGGGTTAACTTGAAAACCCGCTTTTCCTTCCATAGTCAACTTTATTATAGAAGAATAAGAATAAGCCCCATTTATATCCACCATTTTCAATCGGTAATAATTAGTAAAAGAAGCCACATTATTATCAGTATATCCATAAGCCTTCTCATTAGTAGAATTTCCAGCTGCTTTTACTATTCCAACCTGAGTATACATTTCACCATTCACGCTTCTTTCAACTTCAAATTCAGCAGCATTGGTTTCATTTATAGTAACCCAGTTCAATATATTGGTATTGTTCATGTTCTTTCCTTTAAAATTCAATAATTTAACAGGCAATACTGAAGTAGATGAATCTCTATCCCCATTTGCATAAATAGCTACTACTTTATAAGAAACACCTGAAGCAGCAACAATTTGAGAAGAAGTTGCACCAGGAATAGCTGAATGAACAGAACCAGGACCACAAGGGCCAGAACATGATAACCACTGATAAGATACTGGAGGCACAGTAGCACCAGTTACCGCTATAAGAGTACCATTACTTCCGTTTGCAATAGTAGGTATAAAAGGTGTACTAATGTATCCATTTACTAAAGTATCAGGAACTGCACCTGGTGCACTACCAGCGCCATCGGTAGTATCTACACCAGCAATTGCGGTTGGAATATTTCCAAATCTTACAGGTGCAATAACATTTTTACTATATCCATTCTTAAACGCTAAATTTATTGTAAGTATTATAGTAGAATCTGGCACTGTTATTCCCATTAGTGTTGCATCAAAAAATAAAACACCAACCCCTTTTCTAGAAGCGTTCAAAAAAGAAGAATTTAAGCCTAAAGCTGTAGCAGGAATACTATTACCAATATAAGTTAATACAGTAGTATCCCAATCTATTGAAAACTGAAAATCTTCCACCATTGTAAAATTCTTAGTATACAGATTAACACTTACTGTATTTAATAATGTATTATCTACTTTACTTAGAAAAAATCCCCTGGTTGATTGTGAAAAAGATGTAACACTCGTTAAAACCATAAAAGCAACTAGAAGCGAAAATTTGGCAACCATTTTTTGTACATAAAATCTGTTTTTGTTTTGTTTTTTAATTTAATTATCTTGAATTTATATTCAATTATCCATCATCAATTCTCAATCCTTATCTGCTTCACCCCTTCCTCTCCTACAGCCTGCAGATAATAAGTACCAGAAGCTATATTACCTTCTCTCAATGTAAAATGATTACTTCCTTTTATTCCTTCTACTTCCTTAGTCATAAGCAATCTACCTGTCTTATCTAACAATCTAAATACTACAGTCTTCTTATTGCTAAGATTCATCTGTACTTGAATCACCCCATCTTTAGTAG
>CAIVPM010000360.1 GCA_903907815.1 uncultured Chitinophagaceae bacterium
CCACTACCCTATTATGCCCTCTGCCAACAATTACATCATCCTTTACAATCACACATCCAAACGGCCCCCCCTGATTGCTTCTCATTCCAATTAGCCCAATTTCTATGGCTTCTTGCATAAATTTCTGTTCCCTATTCATACTTACCAATTAATCGTTTCTACTACACGCAAACTACAAATGTAAGTATTTGAAAAAACGGATGAACAATTGCAGCCAAAAAGATTTGTCCACATTGTTTTTCTGCTAATTACATTATAGAAAATCAAATAAATCAATGACACTGCTATTTTTTATTAGAATCTATCCATTTACCCATCCACTCATTGATAAAATTCAATACTTCTATAGAGAATGTTTCCTTCAATTTCCCATACTCCTGAACAGTACATTTATCACAATGTTGAAACAGATGATTCAACCCGGGGAATATCTTTAAATCATACTTATTATTTCCTCTTTTTTCCAGTGCTTTGGTAATAGCAACAGTATTTTGATCGGCATAAACCTGAATATATTTTTCTCCATTTAATACTAATACAGGGCAATTCACTTGTGACCAGTATTCAGAAGGATCGGTTGCAATAAAATAGCGAAACCATGGTTTTAATTCTGTCATTACCTGAAATCCATATTGTTCTGGAGTAGCCTTCTTAGCATTTAAAGCCGTTAATACAGAATCATTATACTCTTTTTTCCATTCAGCAAATTGATTCCTGATTAAAGCCAGTAACGCAGAATCTTTCATTGATACATTTTCTTTAATAAGCCCTAATGTACCTGCTGTTAGTTTTTCATAAGCTACCAATGCTTCAGCAGATACCAATCCTTTCACAGGATCGGTTTGTTGTTTAAATAAAATATCTGCCCCGGATACTCCTGTACCTGCTAATGATACAATGAAGGCAATTTCGGGGCACTTTGAATACACTATTGGAGCAATCAAGCCTCCTTCACTATGCCCCATTAATCCAATCCTTTTCCTATCCACTTGCAGAAGACCTTCTGCAAAATGTACACTGGTAATAACATCGTTTGCAAAATCCATACTGGTAGCTTTATAGATATCACCTTTACTCTTTCCTTTTCCTCTATCGTCTACCCTAAGAACTGCATAACCTTTTTGGGTTAAAAAATCAGCTATAACAGCAAATGGTTTATGCCCCAGAATTGTTTCATCTCTATCCTGTTGCCCACTACCAGTAATCAAAATTACAGTAGTAAAAGGCCCACCTGTTTTTGGATAACTTAAAGTACCAGCAAGATGTACTGTTTTATCTACATTATCATACTCAACTTCTACAGTATCATAAGGGTAAGGAGCATGAGGAGTTTGAGGTAATCCCTCTTGAAAAGAGAGCGACGATTCAGGTACTTTTAATGAATTATCTTTTTGAGCAAATAATAAATTATAAGACGTTACAAATGATAATAGGAATAGAAATAGAGCTTTGTAAGATGTGTTCATATTAAATAAATAAAGCGCTAATATAGGTAGCCAAAGAGAAAACTAACAACCATTCATATAAAACAATCGAGGCATCCACTCTTTCAAGCGATGCCCCGACTATTAAAGATTAAAACAAAATCTTAATTACCTGATAATAACCAGCTTGGTTGGATTATAATGTCCATCAGTTAAGCTTTCAAGTTTCAGTAAATAAACCCCATGTTCTTTCGATTGCTCATTCATATTCACCGTTACTTTATTTTCCCCTTCCACAAGCTGAACCGGCATTGTAAATACAGTTATTCCTGTAGTTAGATTAATAATTTTCATGGTATATGTACCTGCTTTATCTGACTTTAATTTACAGTCAAACTTCCCTCTCGATGGATTAGGTATAATACTAATATCCTTATTGCTAAGATTGGTAGGAATTACTATATCACCCTTAGAGAATCTCACATTATTTAAGGACAGAACAACATTTGTTTTAACACCACTATTTACCTGGAAAGCAAAGTTGATAGTCGTAATATCATTAGCATTCAATCCATGTACTCCTGCTGCTGCAAAATCTTTCAGATTCACAACATAATCATTCGTGCCACTTTGTATAGGAACATCAATAGAATATTGATTATTCCAATCTGCAATAGAATTCTTTACAAGTGTTATTCTCACTGAACCTGAACCTACAGCAGAAGCAGTAAATTTGATGGCCTTATATGCAGAAATGTCTTTCGGCACACCAGCTGCTTTTAATATTCTATACACCGAAATATAATCGCTACTAACTGCAGTTACCGAAACATTTCTAAATAGTCTCCACTCATCTACCAGCGTAGTTAAAGTATCATTACTAATAATGTATTTACTTACAGATGTATTACTACTATAACTGATATTCCAGGTACCATCATTTGTATATATTAAATCGGCATCAGTATTATTTAGTTTTAATCTTACATCAGCCTCATAACTATCATTCAATTTAACAGTAACATTTGTTTCTCCAAACGGATTCACAGTTACAGGTAGAATTTTAGTGGAAGTAGAAGTAGTTGCCAACTCGGTATTATTAATATTCATCTGAATATTGAAACTTGTATTAGCGGAGTAGTTTCTGATTTTGAAATTAAAATCCTTACCATTTCTTTCATGCGATACGATATAAGTTTCAGGTACAGTAGCAGCAACTAATTGAGTTACAGGCAAATTACTGCTAAGATTATCCATAACACTCTGTGCCATACTCTTCAGAATAGAAGAAGATGAACTCCATAACTGGAAGTTGTACATAGTATCATAACCAGCAAAGTTTTCATTTAACCAGATAGACTGAATTGTATATAATGCAGCATTTTTATTTCTACCCGCAGAGAAACTAATAGCATATTCTGTATTACCATCTGCCTGCAATAGTTTGTATTGAATTAATCCCATATTATTGACGGTAATGTTCTTTATATCCAACAATTGAGCTCCTTTCAATCTATCACATATTGGCTTTGTATGTGCATAAACCATACCATTGGTTTTAGTACCTAAAGCAACTGCCTTACATACATTATTGGTAGTATAATCCTGTGCCTGTACTTCCAGTGCATTTGTAAAATTAACCAGATCAGATGGAGAAGAATTATATACATCAACTTTAGAATTCAACACTACCTTAACTGAGTAGTTAGTTGGCAACAAATCTTTTAATCCAAGATAAGTACCTGATCCCATTACCATAATAGGGGGTAATGTATTTACTCTTGGCATCTTTACATAGTCCACTAAATTGCTGATACTATTAATAGCTTTATTATATACTCTATCTGCAATTGCAGTACCAAGGCTCTTACTTTCTACACCACCAGTAACACCAGAATTAACTTCACCACTACAATCAGTTACTACTACCAGTTTTGATTGAGAATACGTACATGTTCCAACTTGTAACGAATAAACAACATTTGCATTACCTACCCCTACAGTAGATACAGTACCTGTTAAAGAATCAACCTTCAATATGGTAGTATCTGTTACAGACCAGATACCATTAAGAGTAGTATCAGTAAATGTTATAGTGGAATCCAGACATAGCGAATCAACACCATTCACCACTCCTACTGTAACCTTTGCAGGTTGACTTACTATATAGCTTGCATTAATAGCACAACCCAATCCGTCGGTAGCAACAACAGAGAAGGTATCCGCACCTATATTAGTTCTGTCTTTAGGGTTTGCTCCATCATTCCATACATAGTTTACCGAGCTGTAATTACTTACTGGAGTTAAAATAATCGAACCATTATTTAATCCATAACAACTTACATCCGTAACAGCAGCATTCAATGCTTTCAAACAAGGAATATAACCACCATCTATTGAATAATTATCTCTATCAAAGCCAGCTCCATTTACATCTATAGTTATTAACTCACTATACCCTGTCAACGGATCTGCATCAGAGTTATTATTTACTTTAGGAGTTTGACTTACTACCGTTAATCTATAACCCAAAGGAGTTACAGGGAACTTAACAAAGTAATTTGCTCCAGTTAAATTAATAAAACTATAGTACCCAGGCTTTCCAAAAAAATCATCTGCAGTAAGCGTAGAATCTATAAGAACAGCATCATTGCCACCAACAGTATTAGAAGCTCCTGCTTTGTATAAATATACTTTAACGCCATTAATTCCAGCGCCAACGCCTTCATCCTGCAACCCATTATAATTAGAATCAGCCCATACATAATTTCCTATAGAACCAAGATTTGCAATACAATCGGCAACCATACCCACCTTATTAGGGGTAGCTGGTAGTAATTGGGAATTATTATCTGCTCTCGATAACTGATAGGTAAATGAATTAAACATCGTTAAGTTTCCAGGAACACCAACTGGCAATACCATTGGCCAGTTAAATACTATACTATCCAATGGATTTAATACGGCATTTCTGGTCAACTTAATAGCTTTAACCGAAGTAATATCAGCAGGCGCAACTACCGACCAATTGGCAGTTTTACATCCTGCTCCATTTATAGCTGGTGTAAAATCAGGCAAACATGGATTGGAAATAGTATCGTAATAAATAATAATATTAGGATCATTAAATGTAATTGGTGCTGACAGATTAGCAAAATACTGAGAACCTCTTCCATCTCCAATATAAGGAAAAACATCTACCAGTGTTACTTGTTTAGCAGCTATATTACCTGTATTTTTAAGTACAGCTCTATAATTAATCTTACCCTGAGGAGTTGCATGTGCATTGGTTGGATAATATACATAAGTAGTGGTATCGCAACCATTCTGACCAAGCTTAGAAGTGTAAGCAGCAGAACTTAATATAGTAGCAGACTGTGAACCTGAAATAGTAATTGTACCACTGTTTACATAAGAATTAGTGCTTAACAATTTTGCTGAATTGGCAATTGTTCCAGCAGCTGTTCCATCAGCAATTCGGGTGTCAAAAGTAATCCATACAGAATCTCCCGATCTTACAGTATCAATAGTAAAGGTAACTTTTGGAGATACATAGGTAACATTACTTAAAGGAACCAGCGTTTTATTAACCCCAACTTTAATCTTAGCACTTCCTGGAACATAACTCAATTTTGCAGGTAAACTATCCACCCAGGAAACATTAGTAGCATATCCTAATCCAATCTGATACATTCTCAACTGCCAGTGAACAGTATCTCCAGGAGCAAACTTATTATTACTGCTATTAATAATGGCTTTATTTAATCCTGTAAATATTGGTAAAGGAGAAACAATTTTTGCAGAACCACAAGCATTTGTCAATGCAAGCCCTACCCCATTAAGATAGATCACTGCATTGTAACAATTTTGAATAACAGTACCCGCAATTATAACAGCACAATTGGCAGGATTTCTGGTACCTTCAACAATCGCAGCTCCACTTTTAGCCCCTTGTGAAGCAGAACGAACAACTGCTTTGTACGACAAATCCTGATTCATGTTTGGTTCTATTGATCTATTGGAAGTACTTTGAGTAACCACCTTTACTTGTGTTACATATTCGCCAGAAGCAAGCGATAAAGTGTCTGCAGATTTAACCACTTTATTATAAATATCAATATTACTATAGCTACCCATAGAAGTAAATACAGGATTTAAATTGGTAGCATAATACTTAGTTACCCTAAGATCTGGAGGCGTATTAGAAGCTGCATCCTTTACATAATTTGCATTCAAAGAAATCAAGTCTACATTATTGTCTACATTATAAGTAATAACAACAGAATCAAGGTTCGAATTACCACTGTTTTTCCATCCTTCTGTAAAAGTAATAGTTGTGCCAGGCATTACAGTGCCAGAACATAAACCAGCATAACTACTGCTAATGGTAGTACCAGTTGTGGCACCTGCCATTGATGCTGTAACAATACTTACAGATGTACATGGAGTTGTTATTGACTTATGAGCACCGTTAAAATATAAATCAGTATTGTAACAATGCTGAACATAACTTCCCTGTGTAAGTGTTTTACAATTCGATATATTCTTCGACCCCTCTATAAGATCTGCACCCGATTTACCTCCTTCAACTCCTGTACGGATTCTTACAGAATACGTAAGATCTTCACTCATATTAGGCTCGATCATTCTTGTTCCTGTACTGGCAACCAGAATTTTTACCGATGTTACATATTCACCTGATGCTAACACTGGAGTATCAGCTACATCAACTATTCCATTATAAATATCAGCATTTTTATAAGTACCTATAACAGTATAACCAGGGTGAAGATTAGTAGCATAGTATTTTGTAATCATTAATGCTGGTGGAGTATTTGGCACTAATGCATCTTTTACATAGTTCGCATTTACAGAAAGTAAATCTACATTATCATCTACATTATAAGTTACCACTACAGAATCCAGATTGGTATTTCCTGTATTTTTCCATCCTGTAGTTAAGGAAGCATTGGTACCAATCATAACGGTACCTGCACAAAGACCAGAAATGGTAGTAATGGTAGTTCCCGAAGTGGTTCCATCCATATAAGGAGGAATTAATTGTCCATTACCACAAACAGTTACAGCTGCAATAGCAGCATAAGTTCCCATAGGTAAAACCGGACAATTGGCAGTTAATGTTACGCAATTGGTAACAACAGAATTATCATTAAAATTAGGCGAATTATATCGTACAGTAATAGTAGCACTTCCACTGGCCGACAATGCAGTATTACTCCATTTCCAGCTTACCACATTATGTACAGCATCGAAAGTAGGATTTACTGAACCAAAAGCAGTTGCAGAAACATACACACAACCTGCTGGTAAAGTATCAGTAATTGTGGTACTATATAAATTCAACCCTCCACTATTTGCACCTCCATTAGTATAGGCAATAGTATATGTAAACGCATTCCCCGTAGAAGCATTGGTAGTATTAGCAGTTTTAGTGATTTGAATATTCGTGGTCGCCAAAGCCTTTACATAACTTACACCACTACTTACCGGACTTACACTTGCATTAGTACCAGAAATCTGTGCTGAGATTGCAGGGCTATATCCATAGGCAGTTGTTCCTGCAGTATATACTAATGCAATTTGTAATTGCCCGGTACTTCCAGCAGCTATGGGGTTAACCATGGTAATAGTAACTACACTTCCTACTATTCCTACCGATGCTACCTGACTTTTATCAAAGGAAACACCAGCTACACCTCCGGAAACAGTTAGGTTCGATGGCAAGGTCATTACCACCTTTACGTTCTGCCCATTGTCTGTCAGACTGGAAATACTATAGTTTAATGTGTACACAAATGCTACCCCGGTATTTACCGAATCCTGACTTACAGTACCACTTAAAGCCAAGTCCCCAGAAGCAGTAGCTCTATTGTTAAAACTAATCAGTGCAACCACCAACACGAATAGCTTACCAATCATCTTTAAAAAGTAATTGTAAGAAATCAACGAATTTTGTAACTTTCTTTTCATGATTTTTATTTTATTGCCTACTAACGGTAGAATAAGATGTTTCTAATGCTTATTAACGTTTCTCAAAGACATATATTGTCAGATACTATATCTATGATTTGCGTTTTTTAAGTATTTTTTTATTTCTTTTCTTTCATTATGGGCATGTTTGTTGTTTATTGGAATTTATAGTACAAAAGTCCATCTTATTAATTTCACACCCAATAGCAAAACCAATCAATATAGTGTAACAATCCAATTTATTACTGTCTTATTAATCTTACAGGGTATTTAATTTATTGAGTATATAAATAGACTATTAATACTACAACCGCTTTATTATTTATTTTTTTTATTATTCGATAAATCAGAATATTCAAATCTTATGCCAAACTTTAAATAACTATTTTTACAACTTATTTTTCTAGCATGGTCATTAGTCCTGAGAAAGTTTATGTACAGCATTTAACGAATTCTTCTTTTGCAGAAAACAACCTGGAAGTGTCAATTGTAAGGCTCGATCTGATACACCCTTCTATTAGCGGTAATAAATGGTTCAAACTTTCAGCCTATATCAACGATGCAACACAAAAAAGCTATCAGGCTTTTGCAACTTTTGGAGGTGCCTATTCCAATCATATTCTGGCAACAGCAGCACATTGCAATCAGCAAGGTTATAAGTGTATTGGTTTTATCAGAGGCGAAGAACCAGCTTCTCTTTCTCATACCCTTGCAGATGCAAAAGAACTTGGAATGACGCTTAAGTTCTTATCCAGATCAGAATATCAGAACAGAGATATAGAACATCTGAAATCTCTTTACCCCGAATATTATTTTATCGATGAAGGAGGATTTGGCACTTTAGGCATTATAGGTATTAAACAAATATTCCAATGGATTCCATCCGATGCCAGCTTTATTGTAGCTGCCTGTGGTACAGGTACAACCATTGCAGGTTTAATCTATTCTGCATTGCCACATCAAAAGGTAGTCGGTATCAATGTATTGAAAGGCTATGAAGCTATTGAAAACGATATAAAACAATTACTTCCTTCTGATTTCGTCTCAAACAACTGGGAAATATTCAATACTTATCACTTTGGGGGCTATGCTAAGAAAAATGATTCGCTAATCAACTTCATGAATGAACTCTGGCAAACAAATGCCCTTCCTACAGATTTTGTATATGAATCTAAAATGATGTATGGCCTCATCGATCTTGCAAAAAAGGGCTACTTCCCCAAAAACAGTAAAGTGATAGCAATACATAGTGGAGGATTACAAGGCAACCTGTCTTTACCAAAAGGATTACTGCATTTCTAATAAAAAAATATACTGTATCTGTATTTTGTATTAATTGTATTCAATAGAACATTAGCTAATTAAAAAAATCCCCAATACCAAGTATCGGGGATCTGTATATTGTATTAATTGAATTCATTAGCACATCAGCTAATTAGCACATTAGCTAATTATCTAGCAATATTCACCGCTCTTTTCTCTCTGATAACGGTTACCCTGATTTGTCCAGGATAAGTCATTTCAGTTTGAATTTTCTGAGCAATCTCAAAGCTTAGTTTATCACTATCGCCATCGGTTACTTTTTCAGCTTCCACTATTACTCTAAGCTCTCTTCCTGCCTGAATAGCGTATGCTTTTTCTACCCCATTGTAGCTTTGAGCCAATGTTTCCAGATCTTTAATTCTTTGCAGATACTGTTGCATTATCTCTCTTCTTGCGCCAGGTCTTGCTCCACTGATAGAGTCACAAGCCTGAACAATTGGAGAAATAACGTTGGTCATTTCCATCTCATCGTGGTGAGCACCAATTGCATTCACAATAGCAGGATTTTCACCATATTTCTCAGCAAGTTTTGCTCCAAGTAATGCGTGGCTTAATTCAGTTTCTTCATCAGGCACTTTACCTATATCGTGCAACAGACCCGCACGTTTTGCAAGCTTAGGATTAATCCCCATTTCACTCGCCATCACACCACAAAGGTTGGCAACCTCTCTACTGTGCATCAATAAGTTCTGACCATATGAAGAACGGAATCTCATTTTACCAATAATTCTTACCAGTTCTTTATGTAAACCATGAATACCCAGTTCAATTACCGTACGCTCTCCTATTTCTGCAATTTGCTCTTCCAGTTGCTTACGGGTTTTCTCCACCACTTCCTCAATTCTGGCAGGGTGAATACGACCATCTGCAATTAAACGTTGTAAACTCAAACGGGCAACTTCTCTTCTCAATGGATCAAAGGAAGAAAGTATAATCGCTTCAGGGGTATCATCTACTATCAAATCTACACCGGTTGCAGCCTCAATAGCACGGATATTTCTACCCTCACGACCAATAATCTGCCCCTTAATTTCATCTGTTTCCAGATTAAATACCGATACCGTATTTTCAATAGTTTGCTCCGATGCAGTACGTTGAATAGTTTGTATTACAATCTTTCTCGCTTCTTTGTTAGCCGACAATTTAGCTTCTTCAATAATTTCCTGTTGTAAAGAAAGTGCTTGTGTCTTAGCCTCTTGTTTTAAGCCTTCTATCAACTGTGCCTTAGCTTCTTCAGCAGAAAGATTAGCTATTTTCTCTAGTTTGCGAAGGTGTTCTTCCTGATGTTTTTCTAACTCAGAACGTTTCTGATTTACTATCTCAATTTGTTTATTCAAATTGTCCTTGATAGTATCATTTTCCTTCAATTGTTTATCAAGATTACCTTCTTTCTGACTTAAAGAGGTCTCTTTTTGCTTAATTCTGTTCTCAGCATCTTTTAATTTTCCTTCTCCTTCAGCTACTTTTCTACTTCTTTCAATTACTTCCTTTTCATGGTCTGCTTTTAATTGAACGAATTTCTCTTTAGCCTCTAATACCTTTTCTTTTTTTAGTGTTTCAGCTCTTAATTCAGCTTCTTTAATTACAGATTGTGCATGTGCTTCGGCGTCCTGTACTTGTTTTTTGGTGTCTTTTGAAAATAAAAATTTACCAGCTACAGCTCCTACTCCAATCCCTACAGCACCCAATATGATGCTTATAATCGTTTGATCCATTTGTTTGTATTTCTTTTAGAAAGTTCATTAAAAATTTAATTATTCCAACAATCGTTGTCTGTGGGAATGGGGCGAAGATAAATAAATATACTTTGCAAATACCACATAGCGTATTAATAGCTACAGAATTGGGAAATAATGACTTCCAGATTGCAGAATCCATTTACTCAGTTCTCGTAAAAAGGCTATTTCAGGACATTTGTTAATTTATAGAATCACGAATATTATTTTTCCACTCCGAGTAGTATTACTTCCTACTCCCAACTTTATAAGTTTAATATTGTCATTGTATTATTGAATTCATTAGCATATTATCACATCAGCTAATTAGCTAATTAGTTTTTGGGCGTTGCCTTCGGCCCTGCTATCATTCCAATCTTTTTGCCGCAAAAGGTTTAGATTCAAATACCAAAAAGCAAAAAGGATTTTCCCTTCTATCAGTAACGCAATACAAAAGCACAACGCAGAAAACCAAACTAACCCATAAAAAAGAGCTTCCGAATCTCTCCGAAAGCCCTCCTTGTTTGTATGAATTATTAATTCATAATTATTAATTCATAATTGCTATTCCTTACTCCAAATCAAAATCCACATCCGTCATATTTCTATGTGTTACTACAATTTCCTTAGTCTGTGAATCACCATTAGCGTTTTTCGCTTGTACTTTAATAGTACCAGGTCGGCAATACATTTTAAATGATGCATCATTTCCAGCAACAGTAGTTTTATTAGTACCTACTATCTCTACCATAGAATCAGGTTGTAAAGTTCCATTCTTGCGTACAAACCCTTTAAATCCCTCATGTCTTGTACCAGTATCTATAATAGCCTTATTTTTATGATAATCTGATACAAAATCAGGATTAGATTCTTCAAATTCCTTTACAGTCAAATCCATAGAGGCAAAATCCAAATGAATCAAATTCATCAGTTCATCCATTTTATCATTAGCCGATGAAGAACTATTGCCACCAGTATTAACAGTACCCACCATCGAATTATATAACACTGCATCTGCCACAATAGCACTTAGTTTCAGTGATGTAATGTTGTAGGTCATAAAATCTACATCAGTCAATAAACTCGCTTTAAATACATCCTTCATTAAAGTATTAACGAATTCTAATAAGTTTCCTTCTTTCATATCCAGAATGTCCGATTCAGAAAAGCTAACAAGCAGTTTCAAACCTTCATTCTTTTTATCAATGGCATAATCCTTTGTAAATCCAAGGTAAATAGCAAGTCTTTTCGAAATGCTTTTCTTCAAACCTTCTTTCGTTACAGTGCCCGCCTTACTCTTATTCTTGTTCTTAGCCTCATCCTGAAATTCTCCAAAATGCTCCTTAAACAATTCATACCGTTTTTTTAATGGCAGGAACCCTACAAAAACGTTCTTTACTTCTGGCACTTCCATATGTGTTTGGAATGTTACGCCACGTACAAACTCTTCATTCTGAATTTTATTGTAAATCATAAAAATTGATTTGTGGAAGTGTAGAAACTTTATCAGTGGCCCGGGACCGGAAATACAAGTGTATCTATAGTGGAGGTTTAATAAACGACTGCAATTACCAGTTGTTATTTAAAGCACAAATGTAGTTCTTATATACAATACTTACAAACGTTTGTTAGTATTAATCCATATTTATTTACGCAATCGAAGCCGTATATAGAAAAGAAGTAACATAAAGATAAAATTTTTCATTATCAGTCATCATTTAATCAACCTCAGAATGGGCATATCATCAATAGCCATAGGTGAACTCTATGGAACAAGATATATATATGAATAACCCGACCCCAAACGGGGTCTAATCTGTATTCATTATCAATTTCCATTAATCCATTATAATTTAAAGAATCCTAGCAGGACAACCTTATGGTTGAATTCAAAACAAAAAAGGCACCACCCTTTTCAGAGCAGTGCCTTTTGCATTTGAACTATTATAAAATTTGAGTTTGTATTTCTCTTTGCCTATTGCCTCCTTGCCTTCGCCTCATTTTTAAATCAATTCTCCACCCTTATCTGCTTCACCCCTTCCACTCCTACAGCCTGCAGATAATAAGTACCAGAAGCTATATTACCTTCTTTCAATGTAAAATGATTACTTCCTTTTATTCCTTCTACTTCCTTAGTCATAAGCAATCTACCTGTCTTATCTAACAATCTAAATACTACAGTCTTCTTATTGCTAAGATTCATCTGTACTTGAATCACCCCATCTTTAGTAG
>CAIVPM010000361.1 GCA_903907815.1 uncultured Chitinophagaceae bacterium
GTTTCGCTCCAGATAATCGCAATAATTAATTCTAAACAATTAACTCAAACAGCTTCTAATTATTGGATAAACGAAATTAAGAGTTAACTTATACATTATTCTGTATAAATTATCACATTCCAACTACTCTCTTTTTGACAGAAAGAATTCTTTCATAAGGGTAGCACATTCCTGTTCTAATACCCCTTTTACTAATTGAGTTTTTGGATGAAAAGGCCATCTATCTTTACTTATTAAACCATCTTCTTCAAGGAAGAAACGGAGTCCTCCATTTTTTATATCGGAAGCGCCATATACAATACGGGAAAGCTTGCTCCAGTATAATGCACCACAACACATAAGACAAGGTTCTACGGTAACGTATAAAGTAGCTTCGGGTAAATATTTTGCCCCTAAGTGATTGAAAGCAGCAGTAAGAGCTATCATCTCGGCATGTGCAGTAGGATCTTGCAATCTTTCCACCTGATTATGACCACGCGCAATTATTTTATTGTTCACTACCACAATTGCGCCAACTGGCACTTCATCTTCGTAGAAAGCTTCCTGCTCTTCTCTTAAAGCGTGCTTCATAAAAAAATTATCGGTATACATTTCCATCATCTACATTCTTTATAAATCACCTAATTGTGGGCGTAATAAAATTTCTTCTACACAAGCTTGTGGAGATAATTTGCTGGCAGCCAGAACCATCAATGCAATATCATTATCCTCCATTATTCTATTAGGATTTATGCCCGATCCACTCCAACTGTCTGTGTAAACTGCGCCGGGTAATACAGCGGTTACTTTCACCAGGTGTGGCATTAATTCTTCGCGAAGGTTTTTGCTAAATCCCAGCATAGCAAATTTGCTTATACCATAAGAACCGCCATTACTATAGGGCTTTACAGAAGCAATAGAACAGATATTAAATACATGCCCCGACTTTTGAGAAATCATAGCAGGAACTATTACACGGGTAAGATGATAAGCGCTATACAGATTAGTTTCTATCATTTCTTCTATAATTCCATCTGCTTCGTTGTAGATAGCACCGGGAATAAACCGTCCTGCATTATTAACCAGGATATCTGGTGTACCAAACTGAAGGCACCAGTTTCCAAAAGCAATTGCTTCTGTCTTTTTGCAAAGATCGGCAGGAAAAACATGCACTACATTTCCATGCTTAGTGGTAAGAGAAAGAGCAGTCTCCTGTAAATCTTTTTGATTACGGGCAGCAAGTAAAAGGGTATGTCCTTCTGCTGCATAAATGCCAGCGATGGCTTTCCCAATACCTTTTGTAGCCCCTGTAACAATGATATTCATGCGGCAATGTTAAGTGAAAATAAAAAGTAAAAAAAGTAAAGTAATAATTTAGTCCTTCTATAATTGGGCGGGGATAATGTATTTGCTAATCTATATTGATTATTCAGTTGTAGAATTCTGTTTTTCCAAAGTTTGCTTAATTCCTTAATTTTACGCACTATATAACACGGTTTTCAATAATGAAGAAATTTATTCCACTTATAATATTGCTATTTATTTTCAGTTCTGCGAAAGCTGTACATATAAAAGGTGGATGGATTTATTATCAATACTTAGGTAAAGGATTATTAGATACAACCAAGCTCAGGTATAATATTACTATTAAAGTATACCGTGATTGCAAAACACCAAATCCCGGACAGAACGATGATCCAATGGTATTAACGGTGTATGATGGAGCAAGTACAATACCTTTTACTTCTGTTAGTATTCCACTGGATAGGGTGGATACGATGGATAAAAAAACATATAGTCCATGCCTCACAACTCACCCAACGGTTTGTTACAATCTACTGGTTTATACGCAGGATATTGAACTACCCAAGAATATTAATGGATATGCTTTAAGTTATCAAAGATGTTGTAGAGTTGCTGGTATATCTAATATAGTAGCACCCTCCAGTGATTATGGAAACTCATATGTAACTACTATTCCTGGAACTGCTGTAGACTCTACTTTCTTTAGTAATAGCTCTCCAATATTTGCGCAGAAGGATACTGTATTACTTTGTTTTCGCACCTACTTTACTATGGATTTCAGCGCTATAGACCCTGATGGAGATTCTTTAGTATACTACTATTCTAATGCCTTAAATGGAGGAACTACCGCCTCTCCAATTCCAAATCCATCTTCTCCACCTGGAAGTATTTCAACTATTCCCTATTCTGGAGGTTATTCAGCTACTAATCCTTTTGGAACTAATGTTTATTTAAATCCTGCAACTGGTATTATTTCTGGTATGGCGCCAAATGCTCCTGGAGAATATGTATTATCCGTTTCGGTAGATGAATACAGAAAAGGAGTAAAAATTGGCACTACCCGAAAAGAATTGCATATATATGTAGGGAACTGTGCATTATCAGCAGCAGCATTAAAGCCTAGTTATCTAACTTGTGATGGATACACCCTTTCGTTTCAGAATTTATCATCCGCTTCTAATATCATTGGCTACCACTGGAATTTTGGTATTCCCAATTCTACAACAGATACTTCTTCTAACCCCACTCCTACCTATACCTATAAGGATACTGGTGTATATGATTTAAAGTTATTAGTAGATGGAGTAGGTGGATGCAGTGATTCAGCTACAGCCAAAGTAAGTGTATATCCTGGGTTTTTCCCTAACTTTTACGCAATAGGATCATGTTACTCAAATCCATTTAATTTTTATGATTCCACCACTACAAAATATGGTGTTGTAAGTAACTGGAGATGGGATTTTGGTGATGTTTCTACTACAAATGATACCTCTCATCTTAAAAATCCACACTATACCTACCCATCATTAGGTACCAGGACGGTTACGTTTTATGTAGCAAACAGTAAAGGCTGTACCGATACGGTAAAAAAACAAATTACTGTTTCAGATAAACCTTTATTAGTTATTCCATCAAGAGACACAGCACTTTGTGATAATGACAGTGTAAGATTGCTAGCAGTTTCTGAACCCAATGTTACCTTCTCGTGGACACCACTTACGAATATTATTAATGCTGATTCAGCAAACCCTATCGTTTACCCTAAAGATTCAATGTACTATTATGTTGATGTAAATAGTAATGGCTGTAAGAATAGAGACTCTGTAAAAGTGCGGGTATATAAATTTATAACTGTAAATGCTAGTCAAGATTCTTCGATATGTTTAACCGATACAATTATACTAAAACCTGTGACTGTGGCAACCAGTTATATCTGGCAACCAGCTACTGGAATTATAGGAAGCAATACCGTAAAGAACCCTGTAGTTAGTCCAACAGTAGCCACATTATATACTATTGCTGCAAATCTTGGCAGGTGTCCCAGTAAAGATTCTGTATGGGTGTATCCATACCCATATCCAACGGATAGTGTAGGAAAAGGTGACACAGTTTGTTTTGGTGATAAAGTAAAACTCTATGCTAGTTATACTGGCAATAAATATTCCTGGACACCAAGTTCTTCTTTAATAAACCCAACATCCTTAACCCCTATAGCTGGACCAGATGTTACTACTACTTATACATTTACAGCTTTTTATACAAGTGGATGTTTAAAACCAGTAAGTAAATCTGTTGTTGTGAAAGTAAGGCCTCAGATATCTGTTTTTGCAGGAAAAGACACCATTGTATTATTAAATCAACCATTTCAGCTTTCACCAATAGTTTCTTCTTCTGGTGACAGCTTAACATTTACCTGGAAACCTTCCGTTGGCTTAGATACTCCTACTAAAGTAAATCCTGTAGTTAATATCCCCAGCTACCTAGATTCTATTACATACAGGTTAACTGCTACTGATAAGTATGGTTGTTTTGGACAAGATGATATTAAAGTAACTTTATTCAAATCGGGTCCAGATATCCTGGTGCCCTCTGCTTTTACTCCAAATGCAGATGGACTAAATGATATTATTAAACCATTTACTATCGGTTTAAGTAAGCTGGATTATTTCAGTGTGTATAATCGTTGGGGGCAATTGTTATACAAAACTGCGATTATTGGCCAGGGATGGGATGGTATATTCAATGGAAAAGCACAACCTAGTGACACTTACGTTTATCAAACACAAGGAACAGATAATCAAGGGAAAACAATTTATAGAAAGGGAACATTTGTATTAATCAGATAAACAAACATTCAATATATAAAAGCGGCTGTCTCAAAAGTATGATACAGCCGCTTTTTTATATAAATGAAATAATTAATTTCCTGGTAATAGTGCTTGAGGTGAGGTTCCCTCTCTTCCAGTACTATTATTTTCTCTGGCTTTCTTAAAATGTTCTGCTCTTTTCTGCCATTCTTTTCTAATCATTTTTCCAAACTCATTTTCTGCAATAAAAAGTTTATTGGCACGCTCATCGGATCCAAGCACTTTCTTAAAACTATCCTTATACTTTTTTCTAATATTTAAAACCTGTTCTTCCAAAACAAGTGGATCCGGAGTTTGCATATTATCCTTTTTCGCTTTCTTTATTTCTGCCTGATATGCGTTATAAACTGGCCAGAATTTTTCTGCTTCTGCAATAGTTAAGTTTAACTCTTTAGTGATGTATGCTACTTTTAAAGATTCTGCCATACTACCATCTCTTCTGCCTCTTTCTCCTCTATCTGGAACAGGAGACTGTTGAGAAAATGATGTATGGAAACTTAAGCTTCCTACTAGTAAAAATGCAATTACCTTTTTCATGATATTATTGTTTAAATGTCAACGTTATTATATTGTAAATCTATATTTTCGTTTATATAATCCTGTAAGTCTTCATCACTTGCCAACTGTAAATCTTCCTGTGTTTCTGCAATCCCCTGTGTTTCAATTTCATCGTTATCCGGCGTACTAAATGGAACGATGGCTGTATCCAGCTGATTTATTAAATCTTCTGTTTTAATATTCTCAACCTGAGCAGAAAAATCCGATTTTCTTTGAACATTCCAGATAGCTATAGTTGAAAAAAGAACCCCAATAAATACTGCTGCTGCAAATATTTGTTTGAAATAATTAATTCTTACTACAGTTGCCTGTTGAGGAGGGGTAACCACTAATTTTTCGAAATAATCCTGCGGAATAGCATTTGGCATTTTTTTAATAAGACTGTTCAATTCCGGAATTAATAAAGCAGCCTCTTCTTCCAGTTGAATACTATTGATGATACGGTTCCTTAGCGTATCAAAATAATTTTCAGGAACAGAAAAAGGCATTTCTTTTGGTAATTCCATTAAGAAATTTTCCGCTTCATTATGATTATTCAATATATTTTCTTCTTGATTCATACGCTGATTGTCAGACTTTATTTAATACAGAAGTTTAATTGCTTCTAAAATATTCTTCTATTTTTTTTGCTGCGTGATGATAGCTTGCCTTCAATGCGCCCTCACTTGTTTCCAGCATTTTACTCATTTCCTGATAAGGCATTTCATCGTAGTACCTCAGATTAAATACCAACCTTTGCCTTTCTGGTAACTGTTGTATCGCAACTTGTAAGCGCCATTCCAGTTTAGAAGCATCAAAGTTTTCATCCGCTTTAATTCTATTCCCTAAAGACTCTTCCATTTCACTTAAGCTTAATGAGGAACGCTTTTTTTGTTGCTCCAGAAATGTAAGACTTTCATTGGTAGCTATTCTATATAGCCAGGTATATAATTGACTATCTTCTCTGAAATTATGCAACCCTTTCCACACCTTAATAAACATATTTTGTAATACATCATCTGTGTCTTCATGCGTTACTACCAATCGTCTGATATGCCAGTAAAGTCGTTCCTGATATTTCTTTAATATCAGACCGAAAGCGCTTTCTTTTGTCGCTTCGTTTTGAAAGGCTAATAGTAATTCGCTATCATCTTTATGCATCAAAAGAGGAAATTGTGTTATACAGACTATAGTTTTTTATAAAGGTTTATTCTGTTTCTTCATTTGATCTTTCCATTTCCA
>CAIVPM010000362.1 GCA_903907815.1 uncultured Chitinophagaceae bacterium
AGCAGCTTTCAAGCAATTGAATGCTCTTACAGAAAGATCTAAATCTTCTAATGGCGTTTTCAATACTTTACGTAATTGAAGAACTTGTTCGTCCACTACATCTTCTTTCTTATCTTCTTTGCTGTCAAAAGTGATGTTTTCATCAGTAATGATCATCAAATGCTGAATCAGAATTCTGGAAGCTTGTTTAACAGCTTCTTCAGGATGAATAGTACCATCGGTGATTACTTCTAAAAGAAGCTTTTCGAAATCAGTCTTTTGTTCTACACGATAGTGCTCCATTACATACTTTACATTTTTGATTGGAGTATGAATAGAATCAATAGGGATAAAACCAAATACCGCTTCTTTAGGTCTGTTCTCTTCAGAAGGAACATAACCTCTACCTTTAGAGATGTACAATTCAATCTCTATTTTAGCAGAGCTATCTAAAGTACAAATAGATAATTCAGGATTCATTACTTCAAAGTTTACACATGCATCAGCAATGTTCTTTGCAGTAAATTCTGTACTATTTTTAATAGAAAGATTAATTTTTTCAGAAGCAATGTCATTGTCACCTTTCTTCTTAAATCTTACTTGTTTAAGATTAAGAATAATTTCAGTAACATCTTCAGTAACGCCTTTAATAGTTGCAAATTCATGGTCTACACCATCAATTTTCAACCCGGTGATAGCATATCCCTCTAAGCTATTCAATAATACTCTTCTCAAAGCATTACCAATAGTAAGACCGTATCCAGGTTCTAGAGGACGGAATTCAAATACTCCTTCAAAATCATTCGCTTTCTGAAGAACAATTTTATCAGGTTTTTGGAAACTTAAAATAGCCATTTATCTTGCTTTTATTTGTGATGTAATCCTTTATGGATTACAAAATTATTTTTGAAATCTAATTACAATTACTTAGAGTACAACTCTACAATTAATTGTTCTTTGATATTCTCAGGAACGAATTCTCTTTCAGGATAAGTGATAAAAGTTCCTTTCTTTTCATTCTCATTCCAGTCAACCCATGTGAATTTCTGATTCTTCCCTTTCGACTTACTGTGAATAGCTGTATTCAATGAAGTTTTAGGAGAATAAGTAATAATATCACCTGGTTTTAATTGACAAGAAGGAATATTTAAAACAACACCGTTTACAGCAATGTGCTTATGAGCTACTAATTGTCTGGCTTCAGGACGGCTTGAAGTTAATCCAAGTCTGTAAACTACGTTATCAAGTCTAGCTTCAAGAAGTTTAATAAGGTTTTCACCCTTTACACCCTTCATAGCACTAGCTTCAACGAAAGTCTTTCTGAACTGACGCTCTAAAAGACCGTAAGTGTACTTAGCTTTTTGTTTTTCTTTCAACTGAACAGCATATTCACTTGCTGCTTTACGTTTTTTGGTAGCACCATGTTGTCCTGGTGGTACGCTGTCTTTTGTAAGCCATTTACCGTTTCCTAAAATTGGCTCTCCAAATTTTCTACAGATCTTTGTCTTTGGTCCTGTATATCTTGCCATGATTAATTAATTTGATTTTTTGGTGACGATATAGAATCTATAAAAATCTTAAAAAATGAATTCTATATCCTTTATTAATAAATAATAATTGAAATGTAATTATACTCTTCTCTTCTTTGGAGGTCTGCAACCATTGTGCGGTAATGGAGTGATATCCTTGATAGAAGTAACTTCAATACCAGATTGAGTAATAGCACGGATGGCGCTTTCTCTACCTGATCCCGGTCCTTTTACATAAACATCTACTCTTTTCAAACCTGCATCAAATGCTACTTTACCAGCATCTTGTGATGCCATTTGTGCAGCATATGGAGTATTTTTCTTAGAACCTCTAAAACCCATTTTACCTGCAGAAGACCAAGATATTACTTGTCCTGCTTTGTTGGTGTAAGAGATAATAACGTTGTTAAAAGTTGCGCTTACATGTACATCACCTGCTGCATCTACTTTTACAACTCTTTTTTTCGCAGCGGCCTTCGCGCTGGTCTGTGCTTTTGATGGTTTTGCCATAATTTTTACGAGGTACTCTCTGTTTGTATGCCTCCTGTTCTTCCGAACTATCCAGCATTTTTATAAAATAAATAATCTCCAATCGGGTTATTATGCCAAATTGGAGATGGTAAACTATTTCTTAGCTGCCTTCTTCTTACCTGCAACGGTCTTACGTTTTCCTTTACGGGTACGACTGTTGGTTTTGGTACGCTGACCTCTAACTGGAAGTCCTTTTCTGTGACGAAGACCTCTGTAACAAGCAATATCCAATAAACGTTTAATGTTCATTTGAACTTCACTTCTTAAAGCACCTTCCACTTTAATTTCATTTGTGATAATGTTACGAATCGCAGTTTGCTCATCGTCATTCCATTGATTCACTTTTTTGTCAAAATCAATCCCTGCCTGAGTAAGGATTTTTTGAGCTGTTGCACGTCCTATTCCGAAGATATAAGTTAATCCTATTTCCCCTCTTTTGTTTTTTGGTAGATCTATACCGGCAATACGAGCCATACTTTATTACGTTTTCTTTTAATTACTTACTTTTAGTGCTGATTATCCCTGACGTTGTTTGAATCTAGGATTCTTCTTGTTAATTACAAATAACTTCCCTTTTCTCTTAACGATCTTGCAATCAACGCTACGTTTTTTAATTGATGCTCTAACCTTCATGGTTTGAAATGTTTATCTTGATTAAACTATTATTTATACCTAAATATTATCCTACCCCTCGTTAAGTCGTACGGACTCATCTCTACTCCTACTTTATCACCGGGTAAAATTCGAATGTAATTCATTCTCATTTTGCCTGAAATATTGCTTAATATTTCATGCCCGTTCTCTAGCTTTACTCGAAACATAGCATTACCTAATGCTTCGATAATTATTCCATCCTGCTTGATGAGTGGTTGTTTAGACATATATTTGGGGGTGCAAAGATATAGGTCTTGACTTCATAATTGCAAAATATTTGTAAAATTTATTCACAATCCAGAAAAACTGCTAAAAGTTAAAGCCTAATCCTTTGATTTAATTGAGATTCAGCGATTTATCCTTCGGATATTTAACAGAATAGGTAAACCTTATTTTCTTCGATTCCCCAGCATTTAGGTTCAATTTCCAGTTCAAAACCCCTAAATCCTTGTTTACTTCCGCATTTCCATCATCTATCAACTCTACCTCTATCTCTTTATTATTGGTCAATGGATACTGATCTTTTAACAACAATTCAACCGATTCTTTTTTATTATTTTTAACAGTTAATTCATAGGTAAACTTCTGCAATTTGTTTGTTCCAAGGAACTTCACACTACTAAAGTCAGTTAATTTTTCTCTTTTAACAGCTACTCTTTTATCTCTCCCCAAGGTAAAACTAAGCGTATCAAGAGTTGAATTTGGATCAATAGTTGTCTTGCCAACATAGGTTCCTTCCAGTATAATATTCGCTTCTCCTGGCAACAGACTCAGCTTTTGCCAATCAGCTATATAAGCCATCAGGTATACCTCTTTATCCAGCTTTGGTACAGAATAATGCTTATAGTCTGCACTTACATCCATAGTTTTCAGGGTGGCAGTCTGTGGCTTACCATTACTTGGTATGGTATAAGGCAAATCAATATCAAACGTTAAGTTCAAGGCATTTTCTCCGGTTGATACATAATCCTGCAACCCATTCTTAAGACTTATTACAATTACTCCATTGGCCCCTCTGGAACCATAAATACTGGTAGACGATGCATCTTTCAACACATTCATCGATTTTATCTGCTGAGGATTAATACTCTTCACATAACTGGCAGAACGTTCCACACCATCCACTACATATATAGGTTCATTACTGGATGATAATGATGAATTACCCCTCAGACGAATTTTAGGTGCAGCACCTACACTCCCATCTTCTTCCTTTACTATATCATCCTGCCTATCTTTATCAGCCCCCCATGAATAGGTATTGGATGCAGATTGGTAAGATTCATACCTCACCATTGGTACCGTGTATTTCAAAAACCAGCTCGTTAGCAATGGAGCCGTTCCAAATTGATTAGGCGTAGAAGTTGACAAGGATAGCTTTACTTTCTTCCATTCTATGCCCGTAGTCTGCTGTATGGCTGCTTTATATATTAAATGTAGCGGACTCTTAGTGTTTTCTACCTTTATATCGTAGTTAGGCGTCCAGTGTGCATTGGGCGTAATATAGGAAACAGAAAAGTCGTACTTCCCTGCAATAGCTGCCGACAATTGTAAAATCAACCTTCCTGCTACTTTAGTATTCTTGCTCTGCTCTTCCTGCAACTGACTTCTTAAAGCGGATTTTTGGAGGGCTAACTTTTCTTTCTTCTCATTCAACCCACTTATTTCATTCTGCAATTCCACCGTCTTTGCTTTGTAGTAATCCATCAGCTTCATCAGCTCAGCAACACTTACGCCGGTTTGAGTACCCTTTATTTCTCTGTTCAGTTTAAGTAAACTCAACAAATCATTATCGTTAGTAATTACCATGTCCAGTTTAGCTATTGATTGTCTAAAATGTTCAATTGAATCTTCCAGTAGTTTTATCCTTGGTGTTTTTTCTTTGCTGGCAATGTAGTTATTGGCAAACTCCACGCCCATGATGGTTACTTCCGATGCAGCTTTAATTTGTATGCTATTTATATCCAGCGCATTACTAATGTTTTCTATTACCAGCTCATTACTACCAGCCTTTAATGTAGCAGAAGTATTGTGCTGTATCTCAGCTCCTGACTTATATACCGTCACCGATTTCAAATCTGCATTCACCACATTTCTATCATCTGCCGCCCTCAATAGCGTACTTAAAAAAAGTAAACAAAAAAGTAAGCTAAAATTCAATCCAAAAATCTTTCTCATAAAGTTGTTTTATCTGTGTTATAAGTTTTAATTAGCAATTACCACCCCCAAGCATTCGCTTGAATTTGCGTTAAGCGTTCTGCTTGTATTTGTATTTGCGTTAAGCGTTTTGCGTTAAGCGTTTTGCGTTAAGCATTCAGCTGTATTCCTCTTTGCCTCCTTGCCTATTGCCTCTTGCCTTGTATTTGCCTCTCGCCTTGTATTTGTATTCCTTTGTGCCTTTGTGCCTCGTTGCCTTTGTGCCTGTATTCCTCTTGCCTCCTTGCCTATTGCCTCTTTGCCTTGCCTTTCCTAATTCAAATTCAACGATTTATCCTTCGGATACTTCACACTATATACAAATTTTATCTTCTTCGATTCTCCAGCATTCAAATTCAGTTTCCAGTTCAGTATTCCCAGATCGGTATTCACTTCTGCTTTACCATCATCTATCAGTTCTACTTCTATTTCCTTACTCGTAGTCAATGGATACTGATCTTTCAATATCAGCTCTACCGATTCTTTTTTATTATTCTTCACCGTTATTTCATAAGTAAACTTCTGCAACTTGTTCGATCCAAGGAATTTCACACTGCTGAAGTCGGCAAGTTTCTCTCTTTTCACAGCCACTCTCTTATCTCTTCCCAACGTAAAGTTCAATGTATCTAAGGTAGAGTTAGGATCTATATACGTTTTACCTACATAGGTACCTTCCAGTATTATATTAGCTTCGGCAGCCAGTAAGTTTAGTTTCTGCCAGTCGGTAACGTAGGCCAGCAAGTACACATCTTTATCCAGCTTAGGCACAGCGTAATATTTATAATCAGCAGGTACTTCCACAGTTTGTAGCGTAGCAGTCTGTGCTTTACCATTCGATAAAATAGAATAAGGTAAATCAATATCAAAGGTCACGTTCAACGCATTCTCCTGAATATCAAGATGATCTTGCATACCATCATAATTTGCCTGGTCTGCAGAAACTTTTTTGGGCCTCTTCACACCATACCCTGTAGCTACAATTGTTTCACTCAATTCTCTATCATACATTGCAGGTGCATTGTAAGCCATATTAGCGCTCGATTTGTAGTTATATACCATCGGGGTAATATAACGCAAATACCAGCCATTCAACAATGGTGCCGATCCAAATTGATTAGGAGTAGACGTAGATAAAGAAAGTTTAATTTTCTTCCAGTCTATGCCGGTAGTCTGCACAATATTGGCTTTATATACCAGCTTCAATGGGCTCTTGGTATTTTCCACCCTTATATCGTAGTTAGGAGTCCAGTACGCATTCGGAGTAATGTACGATACAGCAAAGTCGTACTTACCAGCCACTGCTGCCGACAGTTGCAGTATCAATCTACCCCCAACCGTTGCATTCTTCGATTGTTCTTCCTGCAGCTGACTGCGAAGCACACCCAGCGTTTCACTTAGTTTTACCTTCTTCTCATTCAAACTATATAGTTCATTCTGAAGCTCAATGGTTTTAGCTTTATAATAGTCCATCATCTTCATCAGTTCGGCCACACTCAGCCCATTCTGAGTCCCTTTTATATCACGGTTTTGTTTCAATACCCCCAATAGGTCATTGTCGTTATTGGTTTGCATATCCAGTCTGTTATAGGCTTTGGATACATGTTCTATCGAATCTTCCAGCAATTTTATACGAGGCGTTTTCTCCGTATTCGCTATATAGTTATTGGCAAACTCCACCCCCATTATCGTCACTTCGTTGGGTGCTTTTATCTGAATACTATTAATATCCATGGCGTTACTCACGTTCTCAATTATCAGTTCATTGCTACCAGTTTTCAGCGTAGCAGCCGTAGTATGCGCTAGTTCCGCACCCGATTTGTATACGGTAACAGTCTTCAATTCCGCATTCACAATATTGCGGTCATCAGTAGCCATCAATCTTGCAGAAACCAGTAAAGTAAACAGCATTAAAAGGAGATTCTTTTTCATATAGTTTTAATTTGTGCTAGTGAGATGATAAAAGTATGCCATTGCATAAGGGGTTAATGCATTTTTAAGAATAATTAACATGGAGGCAGGGAAATAGGAGACAGTAGTTAGGAGTCAGAATAATACAATTAATTTGAATTCTGCCTTAAGCGTTAGGCATTCAGCGTTAAGCATTCAGCGTTTAGCGTTCTGCATTTAGCGTTCTGCGTTTTGCGTTCTGCTGTATTCCTCTTGCCTCCTTGCCTCTTGCCTTGTATTTGCTTCTCGCCTTGTATTCATTATCAATCATCAATTCTCCATTATCAATTATTCTTTGGGCGTTCCGCAAACGGCCGTTCCAGCTCTTCCTATCTTTCCTACCACTGGTATCTACATCAATTTCTAAGCAGGTTCAGGGGTGGTAGGAAAGGATATTCCCTGCTGGCACTAACGCAATACAAAACACTAAGACCTATAAGGTTTTAAAAACCTTATAGGTCTTAGTAGGCAATCCCTAATTGCAAACACAAAGCAACCATCTAATTTGTAAGTTATCCTATATCTTCACAAACTTCCTTACCAATCTCCCCCCTTCTATTCCTTCAATAGTTATATAATAAATTCCAGCAGATAAACTACGAATATCTACCCTCTTTTCTTTACCAATCAAAAGTACCCTTCCATTCGCATCCCTAATAATTACCTCCTTAATATTTCCCCCACTAATAGTAACATAATCCTTCGCCGGGTTCGGACTAATCATCAATCCTCCATTATCAAATCTCACTTCTTTCACCTCCGAATAACTCAAAGCCCCATTCTTATCCACCACTTCCAAACGGTAGTAGCATGTTGCTCCCCTCTCTAAAGGAGAGGGGTTGGGGGTGAGGCTGTATTTACCCGCACCCTTAGCCTTCACTGTCCCAATAGTCTCAAATGTCACTCCATCCTCACTACGCTGTATATTAAAATGGTCAACATTCACTTCACTAACTGTTTCCCATTTAACCATTGTATTTCCATTAGAAGTTTTAAACCATTCAACGCTAAATATTTTCAAATCCACAGGCAAATTTGTTGTTGATATTTTACGAATAAGATTATTGCCATAGTCAGCCACATACAAATTACCTAAAGTATCAAAATTTAAGCCAGTCGGCGTATCAAATCTTGACAGTAAAGCTGGTCCATCAATTGTCGCACTTGTATTATTTCCACCGGCGTATCTACTAATAATACCTAATGCGTCTACTTTTCTTATAACATTAAATAAATCATCCGATATAAATAAGTTTCCTTTTTTGTCAAAAGCAAGTCCATATGGGTATCCCATAGAAGCATTAATAGCTAATCCTCCATTTCCGGTATCAGCTATTACTCCATTACCAATTACGGTAGAAATTATACCAGAAGTATCAATTTTTCTAACTACATGATTGCCGTGATCAGCAATATAAAGATTGCCATTTTTATCTAGAGCCAATCCCGTCACTTGTTTAAATAATGCATTTGCTGCAGGTAGCCCGTCACCACTATATCCAAAAGTTCCATAAATTCCAGCAAGGGTACTTAATATACCATTTTTATCTACTTTCATTACTCGATAATTATCACCTATATATACATTCCCATTATTGTCAAATGCCATAGATTGTATAATATATAAATCAACATTGGTAGCTTTTGTTGGTAAACTACCAGTATAACTTCCTCCTCCAGCAAACGTGCTTAGCTTACCTGTAGAATCCAACTTTTTAATCATTTGCCCAGAAGAAACATATATATTAGATTTTTTATCTGCAAATACATTTAAAACCGGAAAAACACTTGCTTTAACAACCGTACTAATAATACCTTGTTTATTTACCTTTCTGAGTCCAAAACTCAAAGAAGAACCTAAAAAATCTTCAGCAATATACATATTGCCAACACTATCAAATGCAACACTTTGTGGAAAGGTAATATTAGCTGATAGTGCTTGCCCGCCATCTCCAGAATCACCAAAAATTCCAGTACCTGCTATAGTTGTTACATATTGAGCTTGGCCGTTTATAAAAATCAATAAATTAAACCCCAATATCAATAATAAAAATTTAAACATAATAGCCATTATTTTAATTAGATAATAGAATAAGTTCAGGTGCCATTTACATTAGTATAAATTTCTTTATAAAAAATTAGAATTCCGTTGCAATATAATATTTTCTTCTTATTCTAAATTTTTTGTATAAATTTTCTTTAACAAACAGTCTCTTTTAGGTAAATATTTGTGATAAACTGTCTCAACATATTCTCTAATTATTCAACAACATTAAAGTATAATCCAATTTCAAACAACCACCATTTATTAAGTGAGTCGTTTTGTGCTATATGTGAGTAATTATGGCATTTATCTGCTCAGCTATTTCTTAAAATATTGCCTATTTATTTCTTTTCTAAGCATCCTAAACTTTAAACCCCTGCATTCCCAAAACCCCATTAAAAAAGCCCGCGGAAATATCCGTAGGCTCCTATCTTCTTCAATGTAATTTTTAAACCATTAGTTCTAGTTTTTTGTATATCCATTATCAATTTAAAAAGGCACCGCTCTTTGCAGAGCAGTGCCTTTTATGTTTTTGTAGTTAGTTTTATTTAAGTCAACCCTTAGGGAATTTAGGGTGCTATTGTTATTCCTTTACCACCTTTTTCACCTCTTGATATCCAGTAACAGTATTCATAATTTTCACAAAATACATTCCAGTCGAACCTTCAATATTCAAAGAAATAATACTTTCTCCCGAAAATACTTTTCTCTCCTGAATAGTTTTACCCAAAAGGTCTGTAACAATTACTTTCCAGCTACC
>CAIVPM010000363.1 GCA_903907815.1 uncultured Chitinophagaceae bacterium
ATAACTTTGGTTGAATACATTTGAACCACAGAGACACTGACGACACTGAGGAACACAGAGAATATTATAATACAAATACAGTTACGCAAAGGACGCAGAGAATTCTTGCTAATCAGATAATTGATGATTTGATTATATGATAATGAATACAAATACAGAGAACGCAGAGAACAGCAAGCTGTTTAATACATCACTCATAGAATAAAAACTGTTTCGGATATATAGTAGATGTAGATTGTTGATACACTTGCGTAAGGTCAGTTATTAATTAAAAAAACTAAGAAGGGTGCAGCATTTCAGGCTTATAGCGGGCTTTAATTATAAAAACGCCGGTTTTTTACTTGTTATTTATCTGATACCGTGTATTGAAACTGTGACTTTCTGACGGTTTAATCCAGGTAAGGCCAAATTTATTATTGAAGCTATCTGGCGTGCCACTTAAACATTCAATAGCAATACTTTTCCTATGATCGGGGGTAAATACCTGCAGGTATGGCATGGTTTCTTCGGGGAATATACTTAGTCTGATTCCATTATTGCTTAAAACACAAGCAGGTGTAGTATGATCGTAAATAAAATAGCAATTATCCAGATGAGCATCCCCAATCTTGGTAGGGGAAATAAAGCTATTATCCACTTTTAGTTTCCCGGTTGGTATCATTTCTGTATTAAATTCAACAGCAGTATTGCTATTTACCTGCATTGTCCAATCGTTACTATCTCCCTCTAGATTAAAGTATGGATGCCAGCCTTCGCTGAAAGGTATAGCAGTATCACTCTTGTTTATGATTTTAGAAGAAATGCTGATACTATTATCCTTTTGAAGTGTATACGTAATATAGGAATCAAAAATAAAAGGGTAACCTTTATCAGTTGCTGCATATTGATAGTAAAGGGTTACAGCAGCCATTTCATCATTTGCTATTGTTTCATGAATTGTATAAGATGCATCGTATACTAATCCATGAATAGCATGGTTGCCCATATAGAATTTTTCTATTTTAAAAACTGTATTTTCAATGCAATATTCACCATGATTTAAACGACACACAAAAGGACTTAAACGGGCACTATTAAACCAAGTAGCTAGCCTTTCTTTTGCATCTGTAATACTGGAATAGTGATCCTTAATATTGAAGTATTTTCCTTCCGTTTTAATCGAGAAACTATTTAGGATAGCTCCATAGGTATATATCTCAGCCGAGCAGCCTGTTGCTGTATCAGTTAAAAGGATTATTGTTTCGTTATCTTGATTTATTGTACTTGCTTTAAAGCGCATAAGTTTTTATTAGATGTTATATACTATACTTTCCATGTTCCTCCTGGTTATATTCCCACTTAAATCTACGGTGACTCCATAGATAATTCGAAGGATTGCGGCGGATAGTCTTCTCAATAAAATGTACCATCTGTTTAGTTATTTCTCCTTCTGGTAAAGAGCGAGGATCGGTGGTAAGTAATTCCAGTTCCGATGCATAATACCCTCTTTTTAATTTAATCATGTTCGCCATCAGTATGGCAGTGTTATTAAACTGCGCCCCTTTCTCTGGTCCTTTAGGAAAAGGTATTTTTTTACCAAAGAATTCTGTCCAGAAACCTGCAGAAGCATTTGGAGGATTCTGATCTGCTATCAGCACCAGACAATAATTTTGTTTACGATATGGTGCAAAGGCAGTTTTAAATTCAGGTGCCGAAAGCATCTTGGTGCCAAAGCGTTCACGGATGTATAAAAACAATCTTTCAAACACTTTATTGGTTATCGGCATATAAACCGTAAGGAACGGATATTTTAATTGAGGAGAGTACCCCATATTACAAAACTCCCAGCTAAAGAAATGCCCCGAATGTACCTGCACTTTATAGCCTTGCTCTATCAGGTTATTTATCTTTTCGGGCTCTCCATTGAATCTTTTAGCTATCTCTTCTTTAGTAATAGAAACGAACTTGATAATCTCTATAAAGTTATCGCAGAACGATTTATAAAACTCCTTTTCAATAGTAATAATTTCCGCTTCCGTCTTTTCGGGGAAGGCAATAATCAGGTTGTTGCGGACTATCTTTCTTCGGTATCCAAATACATAATAGGTGAGGAAATAAAATCCATCACTCAATATATAAATCACTCTCCAAGGTAATAAAGAGAGTACATAGAATAGTGCAAATACCAGGTAATACATGTTGCAAAAATGAATGAAAAATGGATAGAAGTGATTAAGTAATAAAAATAGTTGCAAGTTACCGGTAACCAGTAACCTGCAACTATAATTTGTTTTCCTCAAGATGCATTTTCACGACACAGTATAACCTACGCTCCCTGATTATCATCGGCAGTAGGACCGTACATACCTGGAAGTGGTACATCGAGTAATCTTAAATAAACGGTTAGTTGTCCGCGGTGATGGAACAAATGATTCAAACACCAGGTTCTTACTACCTGAACTTTAGGCATGGTAAAATAAACTATTTCTCCATTACGCATGGTCCATGGTTTAAAGAACTCAGCTTCAGGAGTTTCCGTCAATATCTTTTCTGCTTGTGCCACTAACTGATCGTGAAACGCTAATAGTTCTTCTACCGAATTTATCTCCTTTGGTTTATGATCTCCAACTGCGAAATCCAGTTGATCCATCGTAAGACATTCTTTCCACCAGCCAGTAATTTCGGCTCACTTCTATATAGTGGGGACTTCATATAATTTTGCATATAAAAAACAACTTGGATACAACAATTATCAGTCATTTTTTGCCTAAAGGGTTATTGGAACATTTTAGTATTACTGACTTATTTGAATTATGCGATGTAAAGGAGAAACAACATTTTTTCGAGATTACATTAGAAGAAAATAATAAGATATTGAAAGAAGGGATAGATGTATCTCAATATGAATCAAAAGGCTTTACAGAAATTACAATTCAGGATTTCCCAATTAGGGGAAAAGCTGTATTTCTAAAAATAAAACGTCGTAGGTGGCGTAACAAAATCGACCCCAAAATTTCCATTCGCAATGATTTTTCATTTGTAGCCGAAGGTTCAGGATTTACTCAGGAACTATCGGATTTTTTAAAAGGTACAGGTAGATACAAAGGTTGATACAATAACAAATATCAGTAGTTATTATGGCGTAAAACCAGGCAAACTAAATCGTCACTATAAGAAGCATAGTAGTGGATTTGAAGAATGGGATCAAAAGATACATGCAGAAGAATATTTACTGTTTGAACAAAATGTCGGAACGTTTTTAAGTATAGATGAAGTGTCTTTATCACAAGGGGAATTATACACATTTGTAACGAATAAATCGGGTAAAGGAAAGCAAGGAACAATGGTAGCCTGTATCAAAGGAACAACATCAAAAGATATTATTGGAGTGCTTGAGAAGCTTAGTATTGAAAAACGTTCACAGGTAAAAGAAGTTACACTTGACATGGCTAAAAATATGGAAGCAGCAGTTAAAGGAGTATTCACAAATGCCACTTTAGTAACCGACAGATTTCATGTTGTGAAATTACCGATGGAAGCATTACAGCATATTAGAGTTAAATTACGATGGGAAGAACTGGACAAAGAGAATGAAGCCATTAAACAAGCCAGAGAGTCCAATCAAAAGTATGAAGCTGAGGTATTAGAGAATGGGGATACCCCCAAACAATTACTAGCAAGATGCAGATATATATTAGCTAAAAAAGAAGCAGACTGGACAGCCAATCAAAAACAAAGAGCAGAAATTCTTTTTACAAAATACCCACAACTTAAAACAGCATATCATCAAACACTTGCCTTTAGAAATATATATGAGGATAACAATATAACATCTGCCAAAACAAGGTTTACAAACTGGATAAATGATGTTATTGAAAAGGAATTAAAGGAATTTTATACAGTTGCCAATACTGTAAAATACAATATGGATAATATCTTAAACTTCTTTATTCATAGACATACAAATGCAAATGCTGAATCATTTAATTCTAAAATAAAACTCTTTAGGGCTAATCAAAGAGGAGTTGTCGATACTAAATTCTTCTTATTTAGACTATATAAACTTTTCGCTTAGTCCCCAGCAAATTATTGTGAGCC
>CAIVPM010000364.1 GCA_903907815.1 uncultured Chitinophagaceae bacterium
AGAACAGAAGATAGATGCAACAAGACTATTACCAAGCTACTATGGTAAGGCAAAACCTGCTGCACCAAATACTACTCCTGATGGAAAGGATTACCCTGCAGGAAGACAGTTGAACAGAAGGGTGAAGATTAGTGTGGTGAAAGAATAAGCGTTCAAGTGATTTAATAATATCGTTTCTGTATATACTTTTTAAGTATAACAAGTTTTAATATGAGGATAAAACAAATAGCTTTAATAATTATAGTTCTGTTGCTTAATACAGTTGGGTTAAAAGCTCAGTTGTGTTCAGGTAGCCTGGGCAGTCCTGTTGTTAATATTACATTCGGCTCTGGCTATGTAACACCAAGTAGCATACCTGGATTTACTACAACTTATCCTTATGTTGGTGGAAGTTGCCCATTAGATGGAACCTATACTATTTCCAGCGCTAGTCCATATTGTTTTGGTGGAACCTGGTGGACATTAAATACCGATCATACACCCAATTCAATAAATGGTGATATGATGATTATAAATGCATCTGCTGCACCTTCTGATTTTTTTATTGATACTGTTAGTGGCTTGTGTTCTGGAACAACGTATGAATTTGCTGCCTGGATATTAAATTTAAATGTACCGTCTGCATGTGGTGGTAATCCTGTAAAGGCTGATATTACTTTTACTATAGAAACAACAGGGGGAACTGTAATTCAACAATATATAACAGGAAGTATTCCTTTAGCAAATTCTGCTGTCTGGAAACAATATGGTTTCTTTTTCAATGCTCCAGCTAACGGGACAGTTGTTATCAGGATGCGTAATAATGCACCTGGTGGTTGTGGTAATGATTTAGCAATTGATGATATTACCCTTCGTCCATGTGGACCAATGGTTAAAACATCCTCTTCTTCCGGTAGTAATCATATTAAATCATGTGATAATGATACTACTCATTATACTTTAAGTAGTGCAGTTTCTACAGGGTTCAGCAATATTCAATATCAGTGGCAGTTAAGTAATGATACAGGAAAAACATGGAAAGATATAGCTGGTGCCACAAACTATAATTATTTAATTGCTACAAATTCTATTGGTTATTCTCTTTATAGATTAACAGTGGCAAATGGTACTTCTATAAATATTAGTGATTGTAGAGTAGTATCTGATACTATATATTATACTAGAAACGCTTCGCCAAAGTCTAATCTCATTAATACTTTCAACGTTTGTTCTGAGGATACTATTACTCAGAATGGAAACAGTATTTACACATATCTATGGACTGGTCCAGCGGCTTTTTCTAGCAATCAGTCTACTATTACTTTACAGAACATTACGGTTGCAGAAGATGGAAAGTATATTGCTAAAATTTCTAATGCAGTAGGATGTTCTATAACTGATTCATTTTATCTTAATGTAACTAAGAAGCCTGTTGCATGGACTATCCCTGAATCAAGTATATGTTTTGGAGATACCATAATTCTGAAAGGTGGTGGTGGTGGCACCTATTCCTGGACTCCTGCCACCTATTTACTTACGCCAAATGACTCAGCAACAAAAGCTTTCCCTAAAGACTCAACTACGTTTACATTATTGGCTAAAAATGGCAATTGTTCAGATACTCAAACAGTTCGTATAAATGTATTAGCAAAACCAACTTCCAGTCTTACTAAAAATTTTAATGTTTGTACAGGTGATACGATTGTAGAAAAAGGGGATCCAACATTGTTTTATCAGTGGTCTGGGCCAGCTGCTTTTAGTAGTACTTTATCTACCATAACAATCCCGAATATTACTTTGATTCAAGCTGGTAATTACGTAGCTAAAATATCTAATACAGTAGGTTGTTATATTGCTGATTCTTTTTATCTACAAGTAGCTAAAAAACCTATTGCCTGGGCTATAAAAGATACTGGTATTTGTCAGGGAGATACTGTTCAGTTAAAAGGGGGAGGAGGAGTTACTTATTCCTGGAAACCGTCTAATAATTTACTTACACCAAACGATTCTATTACTAAAGCGTATCCTTCTTCAGCAGTAACCTATTTACTGACTGCAATTAATGGGGCATGTTCTGATACAAAAAGTGTTCATGTAGATGTGTGGCAAAAACCTACTGCTTATATAGCTCCTGTTACACCTATTTTTAGTGGTCAAACAACTACTTTATATGGTCAGGTGTCAGTTGCTAATATTAGTTACAACTGGAGCCCGATTCAGTACTTAACTAATCAAAATACCCTATCACCAACAGTGTCTACTGATGCTAGTACAACTTTTTATTTAACCGTAAAAAGTATTCATGATTGTGGAATAGCAATTGATAGTGTTTTATTACAGGTTGAAAAACCAATGCAAACTTTATTGATACCGAATACATTTAGTCCTAATGGAGATGGAAATCATGATTATTGGGAAATAGGAAATATTGCTTCTTATTCAAATGTAGAAGTAAAAATATTTAACCGTAATGGTAACCTTATTTACCATTCCCCAAAAGACTTTACTAAATGGGATGGTACTATAAATGGTAACCCGGTACCAATGGGTACATATTATTATTTTATAGATTTACATGTAAACCAACCTGTTATTTCAGGATGGTTGTTAGTGATTAGATAGTCTTATTTTCCTATTTTAATTAAATAATCATAGAAAGTAATTTCTGTTGGTATGTCTAATTTTTTACGAAGTCTGTATCGGCTAACTTCTACCCCTCTAACAGAAATATTCAATAATTGAGCTATTTCTTTTGTGCTGAGATTCATTCTCAGATAAGCGCTTAATTTAAGTTCACTTGGTGAAATAGTAGGATGTTTTTCTTTAAGAGCAATACTGAAATCACTATGAACATTATCAAAGTGTTGAGAGAATTGTTCCCAGTCTTTATCTATTCTATCATCATCGCTAAGTATTTTTATCATTTTCTTTAACTCTGTAGCAGTTTTGGGGTTATCTGTTCCCTTCATAATCGTATTCAAGTCGGCTTTTATCTTAGTTAGCAGCTCTCCTTTTTGTACCAAGTGCATAGCAGAAGTGGCGAGTTCTGCGTTTTTGAAATTAATATCTGATATCAACTTTTCATTTTTTAGTGCAACCAGTTCATTCTCTGTTTTATCTATTTCCAACTGATAATAATATTGCATTTTCTTTTGTTCTTCATCATGTTTCTGTTCTTGCTCTTTAAATTTCAAAGTTTGATAACGATAGAGGAAAATGATGGAGCAACAAAAAGCTAAAAAGTAAATTACCAACGCTATTAAGGACTTGTACCATGGTGGAAGTATCTCGAAACTATACGTAACTGGCATTGACTCTATACCTAAATTATTTCGGGCAATTACTTCAAATGAGTAGGTTCCTGCGGGTAGATTATTGAATTCTTTTTCTGTTTTACCCGACCACTCAGACCATTCATTGTATATTCCTTTTAACCTGTATTTGTACTCTATATTACTTTGAATACCAAAAATGGAAGAAGAGTATTCAAAATGTATAGTATTCCAGTTGCTGGTAATTGCAGGAATATTATTTTTAAGCTGAACAGGTAGATCATTTAAATTTTTATAATAACCTCCAAATAAAAGGCTGTCAGTACTACCGGTAATTCTTACGCTTCTTATCTGAATATCTGCTTTAGGTGAGTTGCTTTTATAATTTTCGTAATTAATATGATAGAAACCATTTTCTCCTCCTATAAATATATTATTATTATTAAAAGGATAGATAAATTCAAATCCACTTAATAGTTTATTGTTAAGTTCAGGAAAATAAATCAGGGTAGTTTTATTGTTTGAATAGTCTATAACACCAAGATTTTTTTCATGGAAAAACCAGATATTGCCATCAGCATCTTCCTGTAAATACCGGACACTTTGTTGGCCCAGAATCTTTTTAAACTGTTCTGATGGTTCAAAAATGTTTTTTGGTTCATTATAGATATAAATACCATTTTCCGTTGCAGCCAGTATTTGATTTTTTATTTTAAAAATCTGATTATTCAAAGAAGAAGGCAGGCCATTGTTACTACTAAAAGTTTGTGTTTTATACTCACCGCTTTCTGTTTTGGTAAGTTTATATACTCCATGGTAAGGGTGAGATACCCAAATGTTTTGATTATTATCTACAGCAATATACCTGGAAGATTCATTAAATCCTGGTATATTTTTATCAATAATTATTGAATTGTCTTTTAAATCCAATAAGGCTATCCCTTTATAGTTTCCTGCTACAAATCGGGTATTCAGTGAGTTGTTTGATAAAGGAATATAGTTCCAGAAACCAAAGTCATCAGAAGGAATTTCAGTTGCATTATTACCATTAATTACAAAAGTCCCATCATGATGCGCTAAAAGTAGTTTGTTGTTGGCAATAGCCAATTTCCAGTTCTGTCCTGTTGTATTTGATACCAGCGAAAATGAACCTTTACTAAAACTTAAGTCTTTAATATTCTGGATGGGAGCAGCGTAAAGCCCGGAAGAAGTTCCGGCATATAGGCTCTTATTAAAAATCATTGTTGTATAGCCTGATCCTTCCTGATCTATAGGGGCAATATGTTTAATAGAGCTATTGTATTCAACCAGATCAATACCGTTATCAAGCCCCAGCCATATATTGCTGTTCCTATCTACTAAAATACTGAGTATATTGTTGTTCTGAAGGCCTTCTTTTTTGGAAAAATGTTGTACAAGTTGCCCATGATTATCAATTATATATACCCCACCATTGTTGGTAGCAAGCGCAAATGTTTCCGAATTAATTATAGTGGCAGCATAAATTCTATTGGTACTTATCTGATTTAAGGTAGGAAGTGCTGGTATAGACAGTATTTTGTTGTTAAGTAAAAAAATACCATGTTTAAGCGTAGTAATCCATAAAGAATCATTTTTTAGGGGCAAAATCGAAGTAACAGGATCATTATTGGGAAGAATATTTATAGTACTAACAGCTTTCCAGTTTCCATTTTCAAATGAAAACAATCCATTTTTACTGTCTTGTGCATATAATTTACCGTTGGCATTGCCTAAAAAAAACCATTCCGAACTTGCATCATATACTGTAGCGGTTGAATTACCCTGAATTTTAAATATTTTGGTGTTTGTTCTAAAAAATACACTGTTTTCATAAATAACAATGTCCCAGATATCTCCAAACGACCTGTCTTTCTGTGGAATTAAGTTAATTAAAGAGGTGAAATGCAGTTTTCCATTAGATGTTGGTGAAAAGTACCCTATTTCATCCTGACCCCCAGCATAAATTTTACCATCCTTGCTTATTTCAATAGAACGAACGATAGTTTTGTTGGGTAAGGGGTGTAATTTCCAGTATTTTCCATCAAATGAAAGAAGCCCTTCATTGTTTGCTGAATAGATTATTCCATTTTTATCCTGCTTTATATCCCAGTTCTGAAGACCAGCATTGTAATTTTTCTTATAATAATTTATAACTTCTGGCAATCCAATGGTATTCTGACAATAAATTAGTGAGGGAAGTAATAGACAAGCTAATAATCGATAGAACATATTAATGTACTTTAGAAAGCAAATGTAATAAATTATTTGAAGTATTCGTGTAGTAGTGTTTTTAAGCTATATATACGTATAATGTAATAGTAGATGTAGTATTGTAGTAGGTAGTTATTTGTTGTCTGTAGTAGTTAAATATATTTTTGCTTTTCGGAAACTGATCTGTGTTTTCTAACGATTGAACAAATGCCTACAGATTTTTGGTAAGACAAATGCATTTGTTTATAAACAACAAACTAAAAGTAAAAAGTATGAAAAAAACTTTTCTTCTTGCCTTTCTCGCTCTGTTTATGCTCAGAGCAATCGCGTCTCCTGGGGTGCCAACAACTGCTGCCACTCCTCCTACTGCTCCTTCAGCTACAGTTCTGTCCTTATTTGGAAGTCATTACACCCAATCCTCCCAGGCAACTGGTACAGGTGTCTGGTTTCCAGGCTGGGGTCAATCTACCAGTGTAGCTTATTCAAACATTGGTGGTTCAGATACTACTATCAGGTACTCCAATTTAAATTATGAAGGAGTAGCTTTATCAGGAGGTAATCTTGATATTAGTGGTTATGACTCTATCCACATGGATATCTGGTCTTCAACTTGTTCAGTACTTAACTTACACTTAATTAGTGCAAGTCCTACTGCTGAAACTGGGCCAAATATCAATCTGAATAATGGTAGCTGGACAAGTGTTACACTTCCACTATCTTCATTTACACCTACAGTGGCTTTAACTAGGTTTTTTCAAATGAAATTTACTGCGATAACTCCTGGTTCTGGTTCTACAATATATTTAGAAAATATATATTTTAAGCAAGCTGCTGGAAAACCGGTAATTACTGGTTTTAATGTTACTTCTCCTCTAAATACAGGAGCTACATATACTATCGTTGATCCTACCAGCACTAGTAATGGTGCATTTACCTACACTAGTAGCAACACTGCTGTGGCTACAATTAGTGGAAATGTAATTACTGCTGTAGGAGGAGGTACTACTACTATTACTTGTACTCAGGCTGCTTCGGGTGGTTTTATAGCTGGTAGCGCTACTGCGTCTTTAACTGTTAATTTTCCAGTTCCTTCAGATGCTGCTCCTACACCATCTGATGATCCAGCTAATGTAATTTCATTATTTGGCAAACACTATACTCAGAATTCTAAAGCTTCTGGCACTGGTGTTTGGTCTATTAACTGGGGAGGGGCTTATAATGCTCCAACCTTTACCAATTTCGGAGGCGATACTACCATGGTAAATAACAACATGGGTTATCATGGCGTACAATTATCAAGTAGTATAAATTTAACTGGTTATGATTCTATAAATATAGATATCTGGACCCCGAATTTAACCAGTTTAAATATTGATTTAGTAGGTAACGTTAGAGAAGTAGATTATGCTGTAACTTTAACTAAATTGGGTTGGAATCATATACAACTTCCATTAACTACATTTTCATCAGCTGGTTTAACAGGTTTTTTACAATTTAAATTTGAAAATACAGCAGGTACAGGTGGCTATGTTTATATGCAGAATATATATTTCTCCAAAAAAGCAGGTTCACCAACAATAACTGGGTTTTCTATTCCTTCACAAATCTATACAGGAAGTAATTCTACTATTACTATTACCGATCCAACCAGTAATAGTGGGGGAGCTTTCACTTATAGTAGTGGAAATACCTCTGTTGCTACCGTTTCTGGTAATACTGTTACAATATTAGGAGCTGGTACTGCTATTATTACTGCAACTCAGGCCGCTAATGGTTCTTTTTTAGCAGGTACTACTGCTGCTACATTAACAGTAGATTATGCTACTCCTGCAACTGCAGCTCCAGCACCAACTGAAGCGGCTCCTTATGTATTTTCTCTTTATGGTGATACCTATACCAATCTTGCTAGCATCAACTGGTTTCCTGGTTGGGGTCAATCAACTACTTACACGCCTACCACTATCGGCGGGGCTAGTACTATTAAATATGCAAATTTAAATTACGAAGGTGTTAATTTACCAGCTGATGAGAATGTTTCTACTATGGATTCTTTACGTTTTAACGTTTGGACTCCAAATTGTACTTCTCTTAAAGTTGCTTTGATAAATACAACTGGTGGAGTTGTTCAGCAATTTGTAACTGTATCATTAACTGCAAATACATGGAATACCATTAGCATTCCGCTTTCTTCTTTCAGTCCAGTTAATTTAACTAAGGTACAGCAAATGTCCTTTACAACTGTTACACCTGGATCTGGTGCTGTTATATATTTACAGAATATCTACTTTATGAATGTTGTAGGAAAACCTACCATTACTGGTTTTACTATTCCTACACAAACATATACTGGTAGTAATTTTACGTATACTATTACAGATCCTTCTAGCAATAGTACTGGAGCATTTACCTATTCCAGTAGCAATACTGCTGTAGCAACTGTAAGTGGTAACGTTCTTACTATTAAGGCTATAGGTACTTCTACTATTACAGCTAATCAAGCATCTGATGCTAATTATCTTGCAGGGTCTGCTTTGGCTACTTTAACAGTAGATTATCCATCTCCTTCTACGGCTGCTGTAGTACCAACTAAGAGTGCTAATGATGTAATTTCTCTTTTTGGAGATACTTATACTAATGTTGCTGGTACAAACTGGGGACCAATTTGGGGCGGTCCAACTCAAGGACAGTACAATGCAGTTACTATAGCTGGAACAAGTACGCTTAAATATTCTTCAATGGGTTATAGTGGTGTTCAGTTTGATGGTGGTACTATCGATGCATCTTTAATGGATACAATGCATTTAGATGTATGGACACCAAATTGTACCAGTTTCAACTTGTTTATTATTAATACAAATGGTGGTGCAAACCAACATGTAACGCTTACACCTACTACTAGTGGATGGAATAGTTTTAATATTCCAATGAGCAGTTATTCTACAGTAGCTAATCATGTTAATCAGTTAAAAATTGAAGCAAATACTCCTTCTTCTGGATCAGTTTTGTATATCCAGAATGTTTATTTCTTTAAATTGGCTGGTAAACCAACTTTTTCAGGGTTCAGTATGCCAGGTTCATTAACTACTTCTTCTGCTCCATTTACCATTACTGCTCCAACTAGTAATAGTTCTGGTGCATTTACCTATACCAGTGGCAATACAGCTGTTGCAACTATTAGTGGTAATACAGTTACTATCGTAGGTGGTGGTGTAGCGGTTATTACTGCAACTCAAGCAGCTGATCCTATTAATGGTTATATTGCTGGTAGTGTAACTGCAACACTTTCTGTTGCTTTTGCAGGCCCTGCTACTGCAGCTCCTGTTCCTACATCAGCATCTGGTAATGTTATTTCTCTTTGGGGAGATACTTATACCAATGTTGCAGGTACAGACTGGTATCCAAACTGGGGTCAACCTACAACTAAAAATACATTAACTGTTGGTGGAATGTCTACCTTACAGTATTCAAATCTTAATTATCAAGGTGTACAATTTGCAAGCCCAATCAATGCTACAACAATGAAAACGTTGCACATGGATATCTGGACACCAAACGTTAATAAAATGAATATTGATCTAATTGGTACCAATCTTGATTACACAGTTAGTTTAACGCACAATGGATGGAACAGTATCAACATACCTTTATCTGCATATTCATCTGGTTTAAATTCAATTGGTCAGTTTAAGTTTACCATTGAGGTATTTACACCAAATACAGGTGGAGTACTTTACTTCCAGAATATCTATTTTGATAATTCAACCCCTGTTGCTACATGGGTAGGTACTACATCAACTGATTATGGTGTTGCTTCTAACTGGGCTTATGGAATTGCACCTGCTTCGGCTAGTGACCTTTCTATACCTGCTGCTCCAGCTAATCAACCTGTTTTAGGCAGTAATGTTGCTTTAAACAATATAGTATTGAATGGTAGCCTCGATTTAAATGGTCATACTGTATCTCTTAACGGTGCTGTAACTGGTACTGGTAGTTTTAAAGGTTCAGCTACTTCTTCGCTTACTATTGGTGGTACTGTAGGTACAATCAACTTTAATGCTGGTAGCAATACAGTACAAAACTTAACAATCAATAGTGGTTCTGTTACCTTGGGTAATGCTTTGAACGTTGTTGGTTTAGTATCTTCTAATGGTGGTACTTTAAATACAGGTGGTTTCTTAACACTTAAATCTACTTCAATAGCTAACACTGCTGTTTTAGGACCAGTTACTGGTACTATTACGGGAACTGCTACTGTAGAAAGATTTATTCCGCAAGCATTACGTACGTTCAGAGATCTTGGTACTGGTGGTGTGGCAAATGCTGGCTCTTTCTTTAATAACTGGCAAGAAGGCGGTGCTACAACTGCTGGAAAAGGTATTTATATTACTGGTAAGTATGGTGCATCTGCGGGTGTAGATGCTACTACTGGTTTTGATATTAGCAGATCAGGTCAAGCTTCTCTTTATGCTTATGGTGCAGGCAACTGGCCAGCGGTTACCAATACTAAAACTACTACTATCGATCCTTATCAGGCTTATAGAGTGTTTGTAAGAGGTGATAGAAACTTTGCAAATTTTGGTTTTGCTGCCGATCCTAGTAATATGTACAGTTCAACTGCTATAAGAACTACTGGTAACTTTGTTACAGGTAATGTTACTTTCAGTACTGCAGGTGTTGCTAATACTAATTATGCTAGTGCTGCTACAAAATTAGTTGCAGGTAATGGCAATTACTCTTTAATTGCAAATCCTTATGCTTGTCCTATCGATTGGGAAGCTGTTTATGCAAATGGAGCTAATCAAAATATCTCTAGTACATACTGGTACTTCGATCCTACTTTCATGTCTGGTGGATATGCTACTTATGTGTCTTACAATGCCGTATCGCATGTAACGAGCAATGCAACTTCTAAAGTAAACAAATACATCCAACCTGGTATGGGCTTCTTTGTTCAAAACACTGGAGCGTCTCCTGTACTGGCTATTACCGAAGCTAACAAAGCTGCAGGTAGTACTAAGACAGCTGTTTACAGAACAGTAGCGCCAAACTATTTACAGGTTTCTCTTTGGAAGAATGTAAATGGAGAAAATACTAATATCGATGGAACTGTTGCAGTATTTAATAGTGAATTTACCAAAGTGATTGGTGATAAAGATTCTAAGAAACTAAACAATGGTGGAGAGAATTTATATATTACTCAATCTAATACTGATTTAAGTATTGCTGGTTTACCTATTCCTACCGTTAACGATGAGATTGCATTAAATCTTAGTCAGGTAGTTGCTGGAACTAAGTATCAGATTAATGTAGATGCTAATCAGTTCACTACTAATGGTATGGACTTATTTATCAAGGACAGACTATTGAATACTTATGTACCTGTTGCTGAAGGGGTAAGCTTTACAGCTACCAATGATGCATCAAGTTACCAAGGTAGATTCAGCGTTGTATTTAAAAGAGGTACAGTATCTCCAGTTATCGTAAAGGGTTCTGTTGCTATTTATCCAAATCCTGTTAGTAATAACAAGATTAATCTTCAGATGAACAATCTGGACAAAGGAACTTATACGGTAAGAGTAATTAATAATCTTGGACAGGAAGTAATGAACAGCACTATCAGCAACGAGTCTGGTAATGCTATCAAAACAATTACTGCCAAGGGTTTAACTACAGGAGTATATACTTTACAGGTTACAGGAAAATCAGGTGCTTATACTACCGAAATGATCGTTAAGTAGTTGATAATTATAAAAATTGAAAAATTAAATACAATGAAAGTAAACAAAATTTTAAAACTGGTTTTAGTGTTAGTTCTGGTAATAGGCTTCACTACAATTACCCACGCACAGTTTGGTGGTGGTGGATCAGTTGGTGGTGGTCCTGGTGGCCTTGGTGGTCCAGGTTCTGGTGCTCCGGGTACGCCTGGTGTTCCTGCCGACTCTGTTCCATTTGATGGTGGCCTTAGTCTTATTCTTCTTGCTGCCGGCGCTGGCGTTGGTGCAAAAAGAAAAAAAGTACTAGCTAGTTAGTTAACAGGCTTTTATTTTAAAGGTGAATTATAATAATAAAGGTGGAACAGACTAACAATCTGTTCTGCCTTTATTTATGCCAAAAATTGCTATATGAAAAAAAATAAAGATATAATTCTCGAGGTATTTTTTTGTTTGCTATTGTTGATAGAATGTATTGCCTTGTTTTTAACAAAGGTTCATGTATATGAAGTGTCCCGATTGCTAACCGTAGTATTAATGTTTGCCTATAATTACAAAGGAAATAAAACAGATGTATTCAGCCTGTATGTTTACGTTGGTCTGTCCCTCGTTTTTATTGCCGATGTTCTGACCATGTTTTACTATAAAGAAGCATTCTTGTACTTTACTGGTTTAGCCACGTTTACCCTTTCTTATATTGCCTTATCTGCCATATATTATAGGTGTAGGCAGATTGTAAACAGAAAAAAGATACCGAGTACTTTATTGGGTTGGGCTATTGTTCAATTCATTTTAATAGGTATGTATTATTTCATGTCTGGAATAAGCGATTATATTATGGCTGCACAAGGTGTATTACATACCATAGTGTTGTTTATTATGATGACCTGGGCTTACAAAGCAAATAAAAGAGAAGGGAACAATCGTTATTTTCTTATTGCTGCAATATTAATACTGGTGGCCAACCTATTTTTTGCAACTGTACTAATACAGAATAATCAATATGCAATAATGCGCGTTCTGGTAGTCTTTTTTCATGGTATAAGCATATTAATCCTGTCTAAAGCAACCAATAAATACTTGGAAGCTAATTTAGATAATCAATTAGACTTTTTTTAACTAGATAGTTAGTCGTTTAATTATACTTAAAGTGCATCGTCATTAGTTTGGCGGTGCACTTGTTTTTATACCCTACCCACCACCTATAAATGACTGTTAGCTGCTGCTTCAAGCAAGGCCTTAACTCCATTTTAGTATATTTAGACTGTTTTCCAAGGCATAATGGCTTTATTAGAGAAAGTAAAGAATTTATTGTATCCCCTTTGGTATTCTTTATAACTACTAACCACATTATTATATTCCATATTGTTTTAATTGTTTCCCATAATCACTTGGTTGGAAGAGCTGAAGAAGTGATTACTGCTTACAATCACTTGGTTGGAAGTTCTGAAGCAGTGATTACAGCTTGCAATCACTTGGTTGGAAGTTCTGAAGCAGTGATTACGGCTTGCAATCACTTGGCTGGAGGTTCTGAAGCAGTGATTATGGCTTACAATCACTTGGTTGGAGGTTATAAAGTAGTGATAATATTATACTTATAATATTATTGAGGGAAGGGGTAATATACTATATATAGATATTCAAAATTTACCTACTCTTTTACAAGCCAAAAAAATCATTTAAAGTATCGTTTTCTATAAAACAAACCAAAAAGGGCTAAAATTTTAATCTTTTTCTATATAATTTATCCATAATTATAGTATTTGTCAGGTATTATTTCGAAAATTATACTTCAAAATTCAGTTTATACCCATCAAAAAAGTATTTGTGTAAACAATTTTAATCCAATTACTTAAATCGTTATACAACATACAATGAAGTATGCCCATTACAGCCTTTGAAGTATTGTGGGTGTATCATATTTCTTTATTTTCAGCGAAAAATATATTTATTGATGTAGTATTGTAGTAGTCCTTTTCTTGTAAACTGTAGTATTGCCATCTATTTTTGCGGTCAAATAAATCAATCTGTTTTTCTAACGATTATGAGTGCTAACAGATTATTGTGAAAACAATTGCACTCTAATGTAATTAAATTTAAAAGTATGAAAAAAAATTACTTATTACTTGCCTTCATGGTCTTCATGTGCTTTAAAGCATTTTCTCAGCCACTTGTTGCTGCTTCTACTCCGCCTACCAGAGCCGCTTCTGATGTAGTTTCTCTTTTCGGAGATGCTTACACCAATGTGTCTGGTATCGACTGGTTTCCTAACTGGGGACAACCAACTGTAGTATCAGATTTGACTATTGGAGGTGTTTCTACAAAGTACTATGCTGGTTTAACCTATCAGGGTGTACAGTTAACAGGTACTATTAATGTATCTTCCATGACTAATTTGCACCTTGATCTTTGGTCGGCAAATTGTACTTCATTAATGCTAAATTTAATTAATACTTCTCCTGCTACTGTTCAGCAGGCAGCTACTATTCCCCTTACTCCTTCTAGCTGGAATAGTATTGATATTCCTCTTACTCAGTTTAATAACATTGCCTTAAACAATGTTGCTCAGCTGATGTTTGTAGGTGGTACACCTGCCGCTGGTGGTAATTTTTACATGGAAAACTGTTATTTCTGGAAATCTAATAATGTACCTACTATCACTGGTTTTACCATACCAAATAAAGTAGTTGGCGATGCTCCTTTTACCATTACACCTCCTACCAGTAATAGTACCGGTGCGTTTACTTATTCCAGTAACGATGCTACTGTTGCAACTGTAACTGGTAATACTATTACCGTTGTTGGTGGTGGTACTTGTTTAATTACTGCTAATCAGGCTGCTGCAGGTTCTTATGTTGCTGGTTCTGCGTCTACCACTTTTACAGTAAACTTTGCTGGTCTTAATACAGCTGCTCCTGTACCTACGCATCCTAGTTCAAACGTAATTTCTTTATATAGCAATGCTTATACCAATGTTCCAGGAACAGACTGGTTTCCAGGTTGGGGACAGTCTACTAAAGCTTCCGATACTTTAATTGCTGGTGATACTACCCGTTTATACCAGAACATGAATTATCAGGGCGTACAGTTTGCAAGTGCAATCGACGTTTCTTCTATGAACTATTTACACGTAGATTTATATACCCCTAATGCTACTGCTTTCGATGTATACCTTATCAATATCAGTCCAACTACTGTTGAACAAAAATATACACTACACCCTACTTTGAACGGTTGGAATAGTTTTGATATTCCATTGTCTGCTTATGGCAATATTGCTTTAAACAAAGTTGCACAAATTAAACTGGTAGATACACCTTTCGGAAAAGGAGTTGTTTACATGGATAATATGTATTTCTGGAAATTAGGTTCTGTAACTATTACACCTGCTCCAGTTCCTACAAAAACACAGGCAAATGTAATTTCTCTTTTCAGCGACACCTATAGTAATGTTACTGGAATTGACTGGTTTCCTAACTGGGGACAAACTACTGTTGTAGCAGATACCATCATAGCTGGCGATACTACCAAGATGTATACTACAATGAATTATCAAGGTGTTTCTTTTGCTACTCCTTTAAATGTATCTTCTATGCAAAATCTGCATATTGATATCTGGACTGCAAATAGTTCTGCTTTCGATCTTAATTTAATCAATACTTCTCCTGCTACTGTTCAACAAAAAGTTACTTTACACCTTGCTTTACAGGGATGGAATAGTTTTGATATTCCTTTATCTAAATATTCTAATATCTCTTTAAGCAGCATTAATCAAATGTTGTTTGTAGATACTCCTTTTGGAACTGGTAAGATATATGTTGATAATGTTTATTTCTGGAAATCTGCTAACGCACCTACCATTACAAACTTCAACATTCCTGCTCAGTTAGTGGGTGCTGGTCCTTATACTATTACGGCTCCTACCAGCAATAGTTCAGGTACATTTACCTATACCAGTAGCGATCCTACAGTGGCAACTATTAATGGTAATATAATCACTATTCTTAGTGCTGGTTCAGCTATTATTACTGCTACTCAAGCTGCTGCGGGTACTTATGGTGCAGGTACTATTTCAAGCACATTGGTGGTTACTTTTGCTCCACCATTAACTCATGCTCCTGTTCCTACTCATCCTGCTGCTAATGTAATTTCTCTATATAGCAATACGTATACCAATGTAGCTGGTACAGACTGGTTCCCAGGATGGGGTCAATCTACTGCTGCTTCTGATATTGTTATCGCAGGTGATACTACCAGACTATATCAAACAATGAACTATCAAGGGGTACAATTTGCTGCTCCAATAGATGCTTCTAAAATGAATTTCTTCCATATTGATATCTGGACACCAAACGCTACTGCTTTTGATGTGTACTTTATTAATATTCCTCCTGCAACGCAAATGGAACAGAAATATACACTGAAACCAACCTTGAATGGCTGGAACAGTTTCGATATTCCATTAACTGCTTACAACACTATTGCTTTAAATACTATTGGTCAGTTTAAGTTTGTAGATACTCCTTTTGGAAAAGGAACTGTATATGTAGATAATATGTATTTCTGGAAAACAAGTGGTGTACCAGTTACTATCACAGGATTCACTGCTGCATTAAAAGAAAACAGAACCATCATTAACTGGAATACTGTTACCGATGATAATGCATTAGTTGGTTTTAATGTTGAAAGAAGTCAGAATGGTAAAGACTGGTCTACTATTGGATTTGTTGCTGCTAAAACAGAGAATAGTACTACTAAACAATACGCTTTAACTGATAAACCATTAAACGGAGCTAACTACTACAGATTAAAAACAATTAACAAAGATGGTAAAGATGTTTATTCTGATATCAGATTAGTAATGTTTGATAGAAACGCAGTGAAGGATATCACTTTCTATCCTAATCCAGCAAAAGATAAAGTAGTAGTTTCATTAAATAAAATTGATACTAAAACTGCTACCTTAAACTTAATTGGAATGGATGGAAAAGTATTGAAAACAATCATAGTAACCGACCAGAATTCATTTGGTAATGTAACTATGGATGTTTCCAATCTATCTAAAGGAATGTACTTGTTGCAATTAACGGATGGCAACTATAACACTACACAAAAAGTTATTATAAATTAGAATGATAAGTAACGCGAAAAGGGGAGTATTTAAAGCTCCCTTTTTCTGCGTTATACTTATTACAGAATATAGTTTGAAGATATAGGTCGGTTCTAATGCCCCGTCTTTATAGATGAAAAACTTTCTACAAGATTTTGTAAGTAAACGAACAATAAAAACGATTAAACTTTTTATATGAAAATAAAATCCGCATTTCTCTTTCTCTGCCTTTTAGCAACAGGGTTGTTGACACAAGTGTTTGGGCAGGACTTAACAGTAATTGGTAAAGTCTCCAATAAAAAGACAGGTGAAGCATTGCAAGGTGCTTCTATTGCTGTAAAAGAAAATTCTAATAAAGTTATTACCGACGCTAAGGGTGGTTTTAAAATATCTTGTCCGCAAGGGGGTACTATAGTAGTAAACTATATAGGCATGACCAGCAAATCGGTAAAAGTTACCAGTGCCGATCCTTTAGAAATCCAATTGGATGAAAAGGTAGAAGCTATGGGTGATATAGTAGTAGTAGGGTATGGTGTACAAAAACGTTCTAAGGTTTCTGGTGCTTTATCTACTGTAAAAAGTGAAGATATTGAAAAACTGAAACCAGTAAGAACAGAAGAAGCTTTACAAGGTACTGCTTCTGGGGTAACAGTGATACAAACTGGTTCTCCAGGCTCTAAACCTACTATATTAATTAGGGGTATTGCTTCCAATTCAGGTAACGATCCTTTAGTAATTATTGATGGTGTGCAACAAACACAGGATGATTTAAATTCAATCAGTCCGGCAGATATAGAAAATATCAGTGTATTGAAAGATGCTGCAATGACGGCTATATATGGTGCTAGAGGTGGAAATGGTGTAATTGTAGTAACTACAAAAGGTGGTAGAAAGAATTTAAAAACGGAAATTAGTTTAAGTAGTTTTTATGGTAATCAAAGTGTTATCAAAAAAGTAGGGATGCTAAATGCTACCGAATATGCTGCAATGGTAAATGAAGGTAGTACTACCAGCGGTGGTCCTATTATTTTTAATGATCTTACAAAGTTAGGTGTTGGTACAAACTGGCAAGATCAGGTGTTTAAAGATGCTTCTACACAGAATCACGGTATCACGGTAAGAGGTGGTAGTGATAAAATGATCTATTTCCTTGCTGGTTCTTATGCAAGTAATGGTGGTGTAGTAGGTGGTGATGATAAATCATTTTTCAAAAGAGGCAACTTTACTGCAAATCTTAGTTTCGATTTAACCTCTAAATTAAAATTCCTGGTAAATACTTCTGCTGTAATGCTTGGTTCTAAAACAATAGCAGAAAATTCTTTCAATAGTATTTTGGGAAGTGCTTTAAACTTCGATCCTACTGTACCAGTTTTAAATACTACTGGAACCGTTGGTGATTATGGTTATAGTACTTTATTATTATCAGAAGTGTATAACCCGCTTACTAAACTGGCTAATACTTACAATCAGAATAATGGTACTAAATTTTATGGTAAATTTGAGTTGCAGTATGACATTATCAAAAACCTGAAATTTACTACTCGTTTTGGTTATCAGAAATATGATGATAATTCTAAGAGCTTTGATCCATTGGTGTTTTATGGCGTAAACAATGTAGACAACTCCATGAATGCAGATGGTAGTACCGTTATTGGAAAACACAATAGTGTATCAAATAACAAATACAGCAATTTTAACTGGAATTATGAAGCTTTTGCTAACTATACTTTTAAGGTAAAAGATAATCACCATTTTGAAGTAGTAGGTGGTGTATCTTTCTTAAAGTCTTCAGGAAATGCTGCTGGTGCAAGCAGACAGGATGTACCTTACAACTCCTGGACTTTTGCTGATAACACTTCTGCAACAGGGGTGAATTCAGCAACAAATACCAATGCACAAACTGGCTATTACTACGAATATTTTACCAAAAACTCTTCCACATTCGGTCGTATCAATTACGATTATAAAGACAGATACCTGGTATCCTATAATGCAAGAAGAGACGGATCAACTGCATTTGGTGCGAACAATAAATTTGGTACTTTCTCAGCGGTATCCTTAGGCTGGGTAGTTAGTAAAGAAAACTTTTTCAATTCTAAAGTAATTGATTTCTTAAAAGTACGTGGTAGTTCTGGTACCATTGGTAATGACAAAGCTGCGCAGGCATTTTTTACGCAGATAGTAACTGGTGGGCCAAGCTATGGATCTACTGCGAATAGTAATGGGTACAACTTTAATAATATTTTCTATGCTGGTTCTACCGTTGGTTCATTAAGAAATGATAACGTAAGCTGGGAAAAAGATGTACAAACCAATATAGGTTTCGATATCGTATTGTTGAAAAATAAATTCTCTATTAATTTTGATTACTATTCTAAGAGCGCTAAAGGATTAATATTTACTCCTGCTATATCTGGTTATGAAGGTACCGCTACTCCGCCTCCAGCTAATATAGGTTCAACAGAAACAAAGGGTATTGATATGCAGATTACCTATAGTCAACCTATTGGTAAATCATTTAAAATGAACAATACTTTTACGTTTACCACTATCACTAATAAAGTAACTGAAACCAATGATGGTGGAACTGCCAAATTGTATGGTGGTTATTATTTTAATGGTCAATCTCAATCAGTAACTATTTTTGAAAGAGGACAGACTCCTAGTTATTTTTATGGTTACAAAACAGCTGGCTTATTCCAGAATGCAGCTGAAGTTGCTGCTGCTCCATTGCAGGCAGGAGCACAGCCTGGCGATATAAGATATGTAGATGTAAATGGTGATGGTAAAATAGACGCAAACGATAAAACTAATATTGGTAATCCATTCCCTAATTTTATAATGGGTTGGAATTTGAACATGGAATATAAGAACTTCGACTTTACTGCTTTTTTCTATGCTTCTGTAGGAAATGATATTTACAGAGCCTATGAAAGAAATGCAAACTATACCAACAAATTCAGATCTATTCTGGGAAGATGGACAGGAGATGGAACTACCAACGATGCAAGATATCCTCGCTATTCTTTTACCGATGCAAATAATAATGCTCGTGTATCGGATAGATATGTGGAAGATGGATCTTTTGTTAAATTGAAAAATATACAACTTGGATACACTTTCACCGGAAAAAATATCAAAAAGATCTTCCAGAAACTAAGAGTGTATGCTCAGGTTAAGAATGCCTTTACTATTACAAAATATACTGGCTTTGATCCTGAAATTGGTGGTGGCCTTTTGGAGACTGGTATAGACAGAGGTTCTTATCCTCAGGCAAGAACAGTAGCTTTTGGTCTTGATATTAAATTTTAATTTTCAATTAATTACAAACAGAAAAGTATGAAAAAATATTTTGTAATAACAACACTTGTTGTAATCATAACGTCTCTTTCTTCCTGTAATAAATGGGTAGATACTAATCCGCATGATTCTTATTATATAACTGATTTAGACTATTTAAAATCAGAGAGCGATTATAGAACCATGGAAGTGAGTGTATATACTCCATTGCAATGGTTAAATCAGGTAGTGCCTATTGGTGATATAGCTTCTGATAATGCAGTTTCTGGTGGCGAAAGCGCTTCCGATGTATTGGATTTGCAACAAATTGATGATTATACCTTAACGCCAGTGAATGGTACTTTAACCGATTTGTGGAAGTCTGCATACGAAGGCGTAAACAGAGCAAACTATATGACGCAGTATAAAGTAACAAATCTGGCTGGCGATAAAGTTGATTTTGCTGGTAAGGAAGCCCTTTACGGTGAAGTTTACTTTTTAAGAGCTTACTACTATTTTACGCTGGTAAAAATGTTTGGTGATGTTCCTTTATTTACAGACAGAAGATTAGCATTGGCTGATAATAAATCACTTACCAGATCTCCTAAGGCTGATGTATACAAACAAATTGAATTAGACTTAACCAATGCTATTGCAGTTCTTCCTGCAGTACAATCTGAGAAAGGTAGAGTAACCAAATATGCTGCGCAAGCAATGTTGGGTAAAGTGTATTTATATGAACAAAAGTATGATTTAGCTGCTGCTATGCTGGAGAATGTAATTAGCGCTAATGCTTTTTCATTGGTTCCAGATTTTGGTTCTATATTTCTTGCAACAGGAGAGAATGGACCTGAGTCTGTTTTCGAAATTCAATACACTAATACTTCCCCTTACTATAACTGGGGTGGTGTTACAAGAGGTCAGGGTAACTATGCAATACAACAGTGTGGCATCAGAAGTTTAAACGGAAGTTCGGCTATGCCTTATGCTGCAGGATGGAGTACTAATCTTCCTACACAGGATCTTGCTAAAGCTTATTCTGCAGGCGATACCAGAAAAGCGGTTACTGTATTGGATATAGATGCTTACAAAGCAGCTAACCCTTCTTTTGGTATTACGTATCAGGTAGCACCTTATAAAAATACAGGTCTATACAATCAAAAGTATTTACCAAGAAAAGGAGAGACTTCTGGTCAGATAGAATTAAACTATCTTAATAATTTCAGAATCATTCGTTATGCCGATGTGTTACTTATGGCTGCTGAAGCAAACAATAAAGCTGCCGCTGCCAACGATACTAAAGCACAGACATATGTAAGCTTAGTTCGTCGTCGTGCATTTGGCGATATGGCGCATGATGTTACTAGTACAGGTACTACTTTGTATCAAACCATTCTGGACGAGCGTAGACTGGAACTGGCAATGGAAGGCGATCGTTTCTTCGACTTAGTTAGAACTGGTCAGGCTAAGGCAAAACTTACTGGTTTTGTTACAGGTAAACACGAAGTATTTCCTATACCTCAAACAGAAATTGATGTATCAGGGTTAACGCAAAATCCAAATTATTAATCATCAATTTAAAATATAACTATCATGAAATTTTTTAAATATTTAATAGTATTGACCTTTTTAGCAGCTGTTATAAATAGTTGTAAAAAAGATTCTTACACCGACACATCATTGGCAAGTAAGGAAATTATTCCTGCTAACTTGTCAGTGTTATTTAAAATTACACAGGATAACTCTGGAACAGTAACCATCATTCCAAGTGGAGAAGGTGTTTCTTTCTTTGAAGTATTCTTTGGTGATTATAAAACAGATTCTGCACAGGTAATTGCTGCAAGCACTATTAATCATATATATCCGGAAGGAGTATATAATGTTAGAATTGTTGCACATAGTATTACTGGTGGAATATCTGAAATTACAAAGTCTCTAACGGTATCTTTCAGAGCACCGGAAAATTTAGACTTCAACATTATTCCTACGGCTGGTAACAAGTTTAAAGTGGGCATTTCAGCAACCGCTTTATACGAAACAATGTTTCAGGTTTATTTTGGAGATGTAGTAAATGAAGTTCCTTTATTATTCCTTCAGGGGGATACAGTATACCATACTTATACAGCATTTGGTTCTTATAATATTAAAGTGGTTGCCCTAAGTGGAGGTGCTGCTACAACTCAATTAATAAAGAACTACACGGTTACATCTGCACAAATAGATTTACCAGTAACTTTTGATGATATTAAGTTTGATTATACCATGACCGATTTTGGTGGTGATATAACAGTTGATGCTTTGGATACAACCAACAGCAGCAATAAAGTAAAAAGAACGTTGAAACCAGTAGGAGCTCAAACCTGGGCGGGTGTTACAGTTGGAACACCTCTTGGTTTTGCTACACCAATACCTTTAAGTGCAGCATCTAATAAGATGAGCGTAAGAGTATATTCTCCTGCAGTTGGTATTCATATCAGACTTAAAGTAGAAGATCATACTGATGGTACTAAGTCGGTAGAAACAGAAGCAATCTCTACAGTTGCCAATGCATGGGAAACTTTGACTTTTGATTTTAACAATAATGCAAGTGGTACACCTGCATTCAATAGCACCATTACCTACGATAAAGCTTCTCTTTTCTTCGACTTTGGTAATGTAGGAACTGGAAAAATATTTTATTGGGATGATGTTAAGTATATAGTATCTGCACAAACAACACTGTCTTTACCGATCGATTTCGAGTCGAGTACTATAGCGTACAACTTTACTAATTTTGATGGTGGTATGGCTTCAGTTGTTGCTAATCCTCATGCAACTGGTGCCGATGTAAGTGCTAAAGTAGGTAAGATGGTTAAAGGTGCTGGACAAACATGGGCAGGTGCATATCTTACAATGCCTTCTCCAATGAATTTTTCTACTAAGAAAACATTTAAAATGAAAGTGTATTCTCCAAGAGTAGGCGCTAAAGTGCTTTTCAAAGTGGAGAATCTTACGAACGGTGCTGTAAGCTTCGAAAAAGAAATGGCCTCAACTGTAGCAAACGCATGGGAGACTATCACCTTCGATTATAGTGCAGTACCTACCAACCAATCTTACTCTAAGATTACTTTAATCTGGGATAATGGTACAGCGGGTGATGGTTCGGCTAATTATACTTTCTATTTTGATGATATCTCTCTTAACTAATTAAAATCGTAGATAATGATTACTAAAATAAAATTAATTGGCACCATTTGTATGATAGGCTTAATTGCTTTCATAGGGTGCAAAAAAACAGACTATTCCTTCGGTGATATTAAAACACCAACCGGTCTTACTTTAACTACTTTAGTGGTTGGTACTGATGCAACAAATTTATATGGTGATGGTTCAGGACAAGTTACCATAACTACTAACGCTACTGGTTCTCTTACCTACAAGATAGATTTTGGAGATGGAACAAATCAAATGGTTCCTTCTGGCACTATTAGTTATAAGTATCATACGCCGGGAACAAACGATTATACCATTACTGTAACTGCTGTAGGTACAGGTGGTAGTGAATCCGTTATCAGTAAAAAAATTACGGTATTAACTAATTTTACTATTCCAGCTGATATAGTTACAGATCTTACAAATGGTACTTCTCAGGTATGGCAAACAGATCATGATGCTGTAGGACATGTAGGAGTTGGACCAACTACTTCATTTAGTTCAGACTGGTATTCTGCCACCCCTAATACAAGAGATGCTTGTTTGTATGATGATGAAATTACTTTTACAAAAGATTCTAAAGGAAACATCTCAATGTCGGTTGATAATAAAGGTCAAACATTTATTATAGCAGCTGCAACTTCTTTCTATAGTCAAAGCGGTGGAGATAATTGTTATAGTATCACCACTTCAGCAAAACAACTTTCTTTTATGGATGCAACTTCTGCATCTACTTCGGCTAATTCTACCAGAATACAATTTACAGTTCCAGGAAATGGAATTATAAACTTTGCAACGGGTGGAACAACCTATGAAATACTTTCAATTACCCCTACCACTATGACGTTAAGAAACATTGGTGTAGATGGAAATGCATGGTATCAAAAATTGAAGGTTAAATAAAAAAATATTATTATGAATAAAGCTATTATGTGTTTTCTATTGCCAGTATTAGTATTTGTTAGCGCTTGTAGCAAAACCAATACTCCATCTACCAATAATACAGCTCCTACCAACTTGACAGTTACTGCCAATGTTAGTACAGATAGTTCTGGGAATGTTGCTTTTATTGCATCAGCTACCAATGCTACCAGTTATGATTTTGATTTTGGTGATGGTAGTTCTCTGAATGTTGTATCGGGTATTTATACTTATAAGTATTCTAACTCTGGTACTTATACGGTTAATGTAATTGCTAAAAATGCAAGTGGTTTAATTATTTCAAAAGCTATTCAGGTTATTGTAGTAGTTACACAAGCTGCAATCTGGTCGGATGAATTTAATATTAATGGAGCACCTGATGCATCAAAATGGACCTATGATTTAGGTGCAGGTGGATGGGGTAACTCAGAGCTACAGTATTATACCAACAGACCTAGCAATGTGATTGTACAAAATGGTGTGTTGAAAATTACTGCTGTTAAAGAAAGCTATAGTGGTAGTAGTTATACCTCGGCAAGAATTAAGTCGCAGGGATTATATGCTTTTACTTATGGTAGAGTTGAAATAAGTGCCAAATTACCATCAGCATTGGGTACATGGCCTGCTCTTTGGATGTTGGGAAGTAATATTACAAATGCTGGATGGCCTGCTTGTGGTGAGATGGATATCATGGAACAAAAGGGAAATGAATTGAATAAAATTTATGGTACCATTCACTATCCTGGCCACTCTGGCGGTGGTGGTGTAGGCAGTACGCTTACTATTGCAAATTCGTCAACTCAGTTTCATAAATATACTTTAGACTGGTCTGCTGCAACTATTAAAATGTACGTAGATAACGTATTGTATCTTACTGTTCCTAATACAGGTAGTTTACCATTTAATCAGAATTTCTTTTTCATCATTAATATGGCAATGGGTGGAACTTTTGGTGGTACAGTAAGTCCTGCCTTTACCTCCGATACCATGGAAGTAGATTATATAAGAGTATATAAATAATGAATTAAACCTTGTTGTGTGAGAAAGTATTTAGTCTCTATTCTTTTCTTATTGCTAATATCTACTTGCTCAATATCACAAGTTGGTAAGGTTATTGTAAAAAAAGCTGATAACGGATTTAAACTGGAAGTAAATGGTAAAGGTTTCTTTATTTGTGGGATGAATTGGGACTATTATCCCATTGGTACAAATTATAAATATAGTTTGTGGAAGCAACCTGCTAAAACAATAAAAGAAGCGCTGGACTATGAGATGCCTCTGCTTAAAAAAATGGGGGTTAATGCTCTTCGTCAATACACCGGTATACCGCCAGTATGGATTACATACATTTACGAAAAGTATGGGATATACACTGTCCTCAACCATGCTTTTGGCCGGTATGGATTAACAGTAAATGGTAAATGGGAAGCCAATACCGACTACTTAAATCCATTAGTTAAAGATGTCTTGTTGAAAGAACTAAACGAGTTGACTTTAAAGTATAAAAATACGCCAGGCTTGTTGATGTATCTGTTGGGTAATGAAAATAATTATGGACTCTTTTGGCAAGGAGCAGAAACAGAGAATATTCCTATTAAAGATCGCAAATCAACTGTTACTGCTATCAGTCTATACAAGATATTTAACGAGGTAACTATATCAATGAAATCTATTGACAACAATGTCCCTATTGCAATTTGTAATGGGGATTTGATGTTTTTAGATATCATAGCAAAAGAATGTAATGATGTAGATATAATGGGGGTGAATATATACCGTGGACTTTCATTTGGTGATGCGTTCGACAAAATTAAAATAGCCTATAATAAGCCGGTAATGTTTACCGAATTTGGCGCAGATGCTTTTAATGATATAACTAAAAAAGAAGATCCAAATGCGCAAGCAAATTGTTTAGTGCAAAACTGGAAAGAAATATATTCAAATGCAGCTGGTGGCGGCAAAGCTGAAAATTGTATTGGTGGATTTACTTTTCAATTTAGTGATGGATGGTGGAAAAGTGGACTTGACTTAAACCTTGACAAACATGACTCTTCAGCTTCCTGGTCTAATGGTGGATATGAGTTTGATTTTCGAAAGGGAATTAATAATATGAATGAGGAGTGGTTTGGTATTTGTGCTAAAGGAACTACCAATAAAAATGGTGTATACAAGTTGTATCCAAGAGCAGCATACTATGCGCTTAAAAAACTGCACAAAGTAAATGCTCGGACCATTTTGAAAAATTATGCTCAGGTTCAGTCAGATCATAATTAATGTATAGGTATTAAGTGTCTTAGGAAATAAACATTGTTATCGCAATAAAAATTAATAAAAGCTGAATTAAAATTACTAATAATGAAAAACGAAGAAATTAGTCTTGATTCAATTGAAATAGGAGGAGAAACTTTTTTTAAGATATCCAATGTCAATGAAATGCCTCCCTTTTTTATGAGCATCGTTAGTGATTCAAATCATTGGATGTTCATTTCCAGTAATGGTGGTTTAACTGCTGGAAGAAAGGATGCAGAATATGCTTTATTTCCTTATTACACAGATGATAAAATAACCAGTAATGTAGAAAATACTGGAAGCAAAACAATTTTCTGGGTTAATAAAAATAATCAATCCTATTTGTGGGAACCATTTTCAGAACGTGGTATAGGTAAATTCAACTATACCCGCAATTTATACAAAAGTAAGTTCGGTAATAAAATTATATTCGAAGAGATCAATGAGGATTTGGGGCTTGCCTTTCAATATCAGTGGAGCTCCAGCAATATATATGGTTTCGTAAGAATTAGTAAGTTGAGTAACTTATTGCAATCTGAGGTGAACGTAAAACTATTAGATGGGTTACAAAATTTACTTCCTTATGGTGTAGTAAGCGATTTGCAAAACAATTACAGTAATCTAGCTGATGCATATAAACGCACTGAATTAATTCCAGAAACAGGTGTGGCAATAGTTGCACTAAGTGCAATTATTGTAGACAAGGCGGAACCTAGCGAGGCCTTAAAAGCAAATGTTGCCTGGTCTCTTGGTTTAAATAAACCTACATACTTACTTTCTTCTTTGCAACTTAAAAATTTTAGACTAAATGGAGAAGTTCAGCAGGAAGAAGATATCAAAGGAAGATCAGGTGCCTATTTTGTAGTAAACGATATAACACTCAATGCTAATGATAATAAGCAATGGATGATTATTGCCAATGTGAATCAAAATCATGCAGCAATAGTGCAACTTTCAGAGAGCATTAAAAATGATCCTGCATTATCACAGAAATTAATTGCGGATATTCAATTAGGCACCGACAGTTTAATAAAATTGGTTGCCGCTGCTGATGGATTACATTACACAGCAGATCACTTAAAGGATACACGCCACTTCAATAATGTGATGTTTAATGTAATGAGGGGGGGTATTTTTGACAACAATTATCAGATAGAGCAATGGGACTTTATTAATTATCTTCATAAGGCTAATAAACAGGTTTTTGAAGCAGTTAAATCTTCGGTTGAACAGTTACCTTTAATTTTCTCTGTAGAGTCTTTAATGGAACTGTCCGATAAATTAAACAACACCAATTTCCATAGGTTAGCTATAGAATATCTGCCACTGAAATTCAGTCGCAGACATGGTGATCCTAGTCGTCCTTGGAATAAGTTCTCAATCAATACAAAAAGCGAAATTGATGGTTCTAAAATATTAGACTATCAAGGAAATTGGAGAGATATTTTTCAGAATTGGGAAGCCTTAGCCCATTCCTATCCAGAGTTTATGGAGGGAATGATATCTAAATTTTTAAATGCTTCTACATTCGATGGATATAATCCGTATAGAGTAACAAAAAGCGGATTTGATTGGGAAACAATTGAGCCAGATAATCCATGGTCCTACATAGGCTATTGGGGTGATCATCAGATTATTTATCTGCTTAAGTTTTTTGAGTTTTTAGAAAAACATCGTCCAGGACATATCGGGAGTATTTTAAGCAAAACAGACTTTGTTTATGCTAATGTTCCTTATAAAATAAAGTCTTACTCTGCTATTTTAAAAAATCCAAAAGATACGATAGAGTTTGATCATAAAAGTGATCATTCAATTCGTATTAGAGTTAATGAATTGGGAGCAGATGGTGCTTTAATCAACAACAATAATGGTGGAATTTATCATGTTAGCCTTTGCGAAAAAGTATTTGCAACAGTTCTTTCCAAGCTATCCAATTTTGTGCCGGAAGGTGGTATCTGGATGAATACACAAAGACCGGAGTGGAACGATGCAAACAATGCATTAGTGGGCAATGGACTATCCATGGTTACACTTTGCTATCTAAGAAGGTTTCTTAAATTCTTTCAGCCGGTTTTTGAAAATACAACTACAACCGAAATAACTTTTTCAGAAGAGCTATATACTTTTTTTGAAGAGATAGCTAAAACATTCGAGGAATATAAGTACACGCTGTCTGGTAAAATAAATGACACTGATAGAAAAAAGATTAAAGACTCCTTAGGAATAGCTGGCAGCAATTATAGAAGTAAAATATATGTGGATGGGTTTAGTGGAGTAAAGAAAGCAGTTACTACAAAGCAACTTTTAAATTGCATAACACAGGCAAATGCATTTCTGGAACATTCAATAAATGTGAACAAAAGAAATGATGATTTGTACCATACCTATAACTTAATTTCTTATGATGATACAACTATTCAGGTTGCACATTTAAGCGAAATGCTCGAAGGGCAGGTGGCTGTTTTAAGCGCTGGTTTTCTTACGCCAGAACAGAGTTTAAAACTATTGGGTGCACTTAAAAACAGTGCTTTGTACAGACAGGATCAAAATAGTTATATACTGTATCCTAATAAAAATCTGGCTAAGTTTTTACAAAAGAATACCATCCCTAAAAAATCAGTTGAAAGTTCTTTATTATTACAACAATTGTTACAGGATGGCAATACTACTTTAATTGAAAAAGATATCTTAGGTGAGGTACATTTCAATGGTAATTTTAGAAATGCCAGCGATGCAGAAAAAGCATTACATCAGTTAAATCAACAGTACAGTAAGCTGGTGGAGAAAGAAAAAACGTTGATACTGCAAATTTTCGAAGAAGTATTTTGTCATAAAGAATTTACAGGAAGATCCGGAACATTTTTTGGTTACGAGGGCTTAGGCTCTATATACTGGCACATGGTTTCAAAACTATTGTTAGCAGTGCAGGAAACCTGTTCTATGGCTATTCAACAGCAATGTAGCAAGGAGGTTTTAGATGCTTTAGCAGAACATTTTTATAATATAAATGAAGGTATTGGTGTTCATAAACCACCAACTGTTTATGGAGCTTTTCCTACCGATCCATATTCACATACGCCACAGGGCAAAGGTGCTCAGCAACCTGGCATGACAGGACAGGTGAAAGAAGATATATTAACCAGAATGGCAGAGCTGGGGGTGCAAATCCAAATGGGTGAATTAGTTTTTAAACCTTATTTACTGCATAAATCCGAGTTTTTACAAACAGATGTTCAGGCTCAATTTGTTTTATTGGATGGTACAACCAATACGCTAAATCTTCCAAAGAACAGTTTGGCATTTACAGTATGTCAGGTACCGGTAGTGTATACTATTTCAGATGCTAATAAAGTGGTAGTGTTGTATTCAAATGGTACATCCGAACTTATAGAAACAGCAGTATTAAATAGAGAAATAAGTAATAAAATATTTCAAAGAACCAATGAGGTTAAAGAGGTAAAAGTGTACATAACGGAGGATAATGTAAGATAATGAATAAAATTCTTTTCATAATAGTTTGCTTGTTTGTTGCATGTAGTCCGCTTAAAAAGGCAGGAGTACAGGCAAATAAAATGACTGCCCCAAAACTATTGGGCAATGTTCATTATCAAGGCATCTGTTACGGAGGATATAGAACTGCTACAAGAGATGTAGAGCCAACTGTTGCTGAAATAAAAGACGATCTGAAAATTCTGGCAGCTATGAATATTAAGTTTGTTAGAACCTACAATGTACATCATAAAGAAGCATCTAATTTATTAACTGCTATTTCGGAATTAAAAAAGGAAGATGCAAATTTTGAAATGTATGTAATGCTTGGTGCCTGGATAGATTGTAAAAACGCATGGACAGACAAAACACCAGTTCGTAATGAAGATAGTGATCGCAATTCAACCGAAATAACCGAAGCGGTAAGACTGGCTAACGAATTTCCAGATATTGTTAAGATTATCTCCGTGGGTAATGAAGCTATGGTAAAATGGGCATGGTCTTATTATGTAGATCCTTCTATTATTTTAAAATGGGTAGTCTATTTACAGGATTTGAAAAAGCAGAATAAACTATCAAATAATATCTGGATAACCTCATCTGACAATTTCGCTTCTTGGGGCGGAGGTGGTAAGGAATACCATGTTGAAGACCTCAATAAATTGATAAATGCTGTAGATTACATTTCCATGCATACCTATCCTATGCATGATACCCATTATAATCCTGCTTTCTGGGGAATAAAAGAAAAGGAACAACTGTTAACAGAGAAAGAAAAGATTGATTCAGCAATGAAAAGAGCTGTTGATTATGCCATGATGCAATATCAGTCTGTTGTGAATTATATGAAATTGATCGGTGTAAACAAACCGGTACATATTGGGGAAACAGGATGGGCAACTTTTTCTAACGAACAATACGGGAATGAAGGATCAAAAGCAACTGACGAATACAAGTCTGCTAAATATTATCAACTAATGAGAGATTGGACAAATACACAGGGTATTACTTGTTTCTTCTTCGAAGCGTTCGATGAAAGCTGGAAAAATAGTAACAATCCTTTGGGGTCAGAAAATCATTTCGGATTAATAAATTTGCAGTCCCAGGCAAAATTTGTACTCTGGGATGCAGTAGATAAAGATGTTTTCAAAGGGTTAATGCGCAACGGGAAACCTATTAGCAAAACTTTTAATGGCAGCGAAAAAGCAATGTGGTTGGATATTAAGACACCCAATAGTATTTTAAAAATAAATAATAATTAAACAGTATAAATTCTAGTAATAAATGTCAAACGAAACTTCCAACCCAACAAAAGTGGTTCCAATGGGTCAAAAAATCGCATTTGGTTTAGGTATGCTTGCCAACCAGATGTTTCCCGCGGCCTTAGGTATTTTTATGGTAGTATTGGTCCAGGATTTAAAGTTTCCGGCATGGATGTGGGGGATATTATTCTTCTTGCCAAGAATCTTTGACGCCTTCATCGATCCTATAATGGGTTTCATTTCCGACAATACCAGATCTAAATGGGGAAGGAGAAGGCATTATGTTTTTATAGGGGCAATTATTATGGGACTTTCTTTTGTTGCTATGTGGCAATTGTACAGAGAAAGTGGTGTTCAATATAATTTTATCTACTTTCTTTTATGGTCGTTTATTTTCTATCTGGGTCTATCTATTTTTAGTGTTCCTTATGTAGCAATGGGGTACGAAATGAGTGATGATTTTCATGAACGTACCAGCATAATGGCTATTTCTCAATGGATTGGACAATGGGCTTGGGTAATTGCCCCATGGTTCTGGGTAATAATGTACGATCCAAAATGGTTCCCCAATGCAGATACGGCTACCAGAACATTAGCTGTTTGGGTAGGTATTATATGCATGATATTGGCAATGATGCCGGCTATTTTTATAAAGAGTAAGTCTACTAAAGAGGAAACCAGCTTTTCTCCTTTAACTTTAAATACCATTGGAGGTAGCTTAAAAGAAATTTTTAAAAGTTTCAAAGAGGCATTTAGCAATAAGCCTTTCACGAAGCTTTGTGTGGCTACATTTTTAATATTTAATGCCTTTAATACAGTCGCTGGCTTTACTTTCTTTATAGTTGTTTATTACCTTTTCAATGGTAATACTGGTGCTGCGGGTATCTGGCCTACTCTCTTTGGTTGCGTAGGGGCCTTGTCTACTACTTTTGTGGTAATACCAATCGTGGCTGCTTTGTCCAGAAAAATGGGCAAAAAGAACGCATTTTTAGCTTCTCAGGGCATATCAGTTTTTGGCTATTTATTATTTTGGTTTTTATTCATTCCTGGCAAACCATATATGTTTTTGTTTGCCTTACCTTTCTTCTCATTTGGTATTGGTAGTTTATTTACTTTAATGATGTCTATGACGGCCGATGTTTGTGATATGGATGAATTAACCTCTAACAAAAGAAGAGAAGGAATCTTTGGTGCCATTTACTGGTGGATGGTTAAATTTGGTTTTGCAATAGCAGGGTTACTTACTGGTGTAATAATGTCTTTAGTTGGCTTTAATCCAAACTTGCCAGTGCAAGCAGAAGGTGCAGTTACTGGACTAAGACTGTTTTTCTCAGGAATTCCAATTTTAGGTACCTTAGTAGCTATGTGGGTAATGAGAAATTACGACCTGACAGAAGAAAAAGCCAGAGAAATTAAAATGGAATTAGAAGCAAGAAAAAAAGCTAGTTAGAACAAATACATCTACAAACTGTACTGTAAAATATTTACAATGGTATTTCTTTAGATGAGAGACGAGGGGTAGCTCTCTCATCTAAAGAATCCACTTTTCGTTCGACCAGAACAACCTAACCTAATAATAAATTGAAGCTTTAGATTTTCCTTCGTTCAGATAATGGACCCTAGTCCAGCCATAATATTATTATTCGTTGGCATAATGAAACCTAGTCCAGGCATAATATCATCTTTCGTTCACATAATGAACCTTAGTCCAGTCATAATATTATCTCTAGTTCACATAATGAAACCCTAGTCCAGCCATAATATTGTCTCTCGTTCACATAATGAACCTTTATCCAACAATAATAATAGTATTCGTTTGCATAATGTATCCTATTCCAGCTATAATGCTATCCTTCGTTTAACCGAGATTCTCAGTAGGAGTCGTTATGAAAGTTACAAATGCAATAAAGACAAGTGGTTGAGAAGATTTTTTACTGGAAAGCATAGTAAATTATGGTAACAGTAAAAAATCAAGCAAACGATTGTGTTTGAAGCATTTGGAGCTTGGAATAGAATTCCTACTGCAAATTCTCGGTTTAACGAGAGTAGGTAAAGGAGGGTACAGATGCAATAACCCTGAATAGGGTTAAATATTAATAGCCCCTAGTTCAATCCATGGGTAAAATAGTCAGATTTCCACCTCGACCCCACCGGGGGTTGAACATTTTTTTGCTTAACTAAATCACATTCCCTTAAAGTTGGGTGTTAGAATTTGTACTGCAAATTTTAGGTTATCCCCCAAAAACTTTAGTTCTTATTCCCTATGGTAAGTAAATAATCAAACAAATTAACTTCAGTTGAAATACCAAGCCTTTTTCGCGTTGAAATAAATAAATTACAACATCAGCGTAAAAATAATGAATGCGGTGTTTATTGTTTATTTGTAATAACTACTTTATTACAAGATACAAAGAGTGTGTATGACTTGAAAAAAGAAAGATATCCCGATGATGATATATACCAATTACGTAGTGTATTTTTTCAAAACGGTTAAAGGTTTTATTAATAATATTTTATCATGGAGTTTTTAGGACGAGAAAATATAGATTTGTTACACGAAGTATGCGAAGATATGAAGATATCAAGAGATACATTGACAAATTACGCAAAAATATTTTACGACGCTACTCGCAATGATACAACTATATCGGATATTATGGATATGAATAAATCCTTTTTATTACACATGAGTCAACAATCATCTACATTTGGTATTTATAACAAAAAAGAAGAGGATGTTATTGCCCCCTTATCTCAATATACAAATGAGTTTGCCTTGAAAATACCACCACAACCATCTTTTTTAGACACAACTGAGACAAATAATGAAGAATTAGATGTTTTAATTCAACAAAAATTAAAGGAGCGTGATAATGAATTAATGGAGATACAAAAATTATATAATCCAGATGATAAGATCGAAAGCGTAAAATTAATTAAAATAAGTGATGTATTGGCCGATTTAAATATATTTAATGATGAAGAAGAACAAGAAGTTATTACCACATCAAAAGAAAATAACAATCCTAAAGTAACTATTGGAAATACAGTTGTATATAATTATCAAGAAAATGACCCCCCTGAACAATTAAATAATAAACCCATCGATAAATATGATAATAAAATGGATCAAATATTTACCGCATTATCTTCTATAATAGAGCATATGAATTTTATAGATAAAAAATTGGATAATTTGAATATAACACTAGAAACTTTTATAAATACATAAAAGGATTTTATTTTGTAAAAAATAATATATGGCGGATAGAGTAAAACAGATGATACATATTCAGTCAATGGCGTTGGAATTATTTACTAGAAAAAATGCTGATTATGGTGACTCATTTGCTACATATGGAATTATAGGTGTGTTGATAAGAATTCAGGATAAAATACAAAGGGCTTTATCAATAAGCTCAAATAATATCAATTTGGTTGAAGATGAAAGTATATCAGATACAATGATAGATTTACATAATTATGCCGCAATGGCGTTAATGTTAATGGAAGAAGGAAAAGCTGATAGGTATATAGCAACTGATACTGAATCGGATAATGCTAGTCAATGTATTAGTTTCCTTGAATTAGAAGAAGGTGGAGAATTAGAAGAAAGTGGAGAAAGTTTTGAAGATGTGATGAGAAATCAAATGAAATATTATTATGAAAATTCAAGAAATAGTATCGAATATGACGATGATGATAGTGACAGCGATGAAAATCGCCCCCAAGATGTCTAAGTATATCAGATACTTGTCATCTTTTTAAAAATAACCAGATCATCATATCTTTTTTTAAAATATTTATTTGCGAATGTTTTACATGTAATATTAATATGAGTATCTTCTATTGTAACATTAATTAAATTTACAACACCTTGTAAATTATATGGAGATTTAGTTAAATCAATCATTCGTATATGAGAACCTATTTTCAAATCACAAACATTTTGAATAAAAACGTATGTATTTAAGGCGTCGTTTATATTTTTTCTTTTTTTTAT
>CAIVPM010000365.1 GCA_903907815.1 uncultured Chitinophagaceae bacterium
AAGATTTATTTAAAAATAATTCTATAGTAATTCACTATATAATAATTGAAATCCTTAGATTTGTTTCGAGCTAACGTATTCTTTTAAACAATAAACTGCCTGCTATGAATGTACAAACTATCTTGAAAAACAAGACTAAGCCTTTAATTACGATCTCCGAAAATGAAACAGTCTACCAGGCACTGAAAATAATGGGAGAATATAATATTGGTGCATTACTGATTATAGAAAACGATCATCTGACAGGCATTATCTCAGAAAGAGACTATGCGAGAAAGATTGCTTTGAAAGGCAAAAACTCTCATGAAACAACGGTAGGTGATATTATGACGAGAGATTTATTTACCATTACCATGAAAGACAGCATTGAAACCTGTATGGGATTGATGCGCGATAAACATATAAGACATTTACCAGTTCTGGAAAACAAAAAAGTGGTAGGTATGGTATCTATTGGCGATGTTGTAAATTCTATTATTGAAAGTCAGAAAGCTACTATTAATCACCTTTCCGATTATATAAGAAACAGTTAGTTCATTAGTTACTATTTACTGGTTGCTAGTAATACAATTGTAATCAACATACTGTTTCCTTGATTCGTTGCTTGTAGAAGGTAAGACATCTTTACTATACTATTTATTTCTACTATTTATTTAGGTTGTAACTAAAATCAAAATTGGTTACTAGTAACTGGAGACTTGTAACCAGCAACTTGAAACTTACAGCTTATTACACCCTTACCCAATTCATTTATCCCCATACTAACACAGTTTGAAATATGTAGTTTTGTGCTCCTTATCTTTACCGTTTATAACTGATATATAGATATGCTTAAAGTAGGCGTTTTTGGAGTAGGACATTTAGGTAAATTCCACCTTAACAACTGGTTGGAAATTGAAAATGCAAAAGTGGTTGGTATAGTAGATACAGATGCAGATATGGCAGACGAGGTTGCCGAAAAATATGGCATTAAAAGATTTTCCAGTGCCGACAAACTAATTGATGCCTGTGATATTGTAGACATAGTAGTACCTACACAGTTTCATTACGAATTATGTATAAAAGCGATTCGCAAAGGCAAACACGTTTTTGTAGAAAAGCCTCTTGCTAATACATTGGAGGAAGCTAAGACCATTGTAAACATGGTGAATGAAGCGAATGTAAAGTTTCAGGTGGGGCATGTAGAGCGCTTTAATCCTGCCTTCCTGGCACTTAAAGACATTGATATGCATCCAATGTTTATAGAAGTACATCGTCTGGCGCAGTTTAATCCTAGAGGAACTGAAGTAAGTGTAATACTGGACTTAATGATTCATGACATTGATATTATCTTAAGCCTAGTAAAGGGTAATGTACGTTCGATAAATGCAAGCGGTGTTGCTGTAATGACTGAAACACCAGATATAGCCAATGTGAGAATTGAATTTGATAATGGTTGCGTAGCCAACCTTACCAGCAGCCGTATCAGTATGAAGAAAATGCGAAAGATGCGCCTGTTTCAGAAAGATGCTTATATAGCAATCGACTTTCTGGAAAAGAATGCTGAAGTAATACGTATTAAAGAAGAAGCTGATGAAAATGCGTTCTGCTTTGATCTTGAAACTCCTAACGGCACAAAAACTATTGCAGTAAACAATCCGGAAGTAGTAGAAAGTAATGCTATAAAAAATGAACTACAGAGTTTTGTAAATGCTATTATAAACGATACCCCAACTGTAGTAAGTGAAATGGATGGCTATGCTGCAATGGAAGTTGCACACCAGATTATCACTAAAATAAATGCTGCCAAAACAGTAATGAATTAAAGAATGGGAATCTTAAAAAGTAAGTCTATTTTAGGTAAAATTGTTTTACTACTATTATTGATGGTAGCTAAAACTATAGTTGGTAATACACAATCTACCTATTGGCAACAACAGGTTAAATTTGACATTCAGGTATCGCTTGATGATCATAAGAATACCCTTGATGGATTTGAAAAGATTGTTTATATCAACAATTCTCCTGACACATTAACCTACATCTGGTTTCATGTATGGATGAATGCTTACAAAAATGACAAGACTGCATTCAGTGATCAAAAGCTGGGGAATGGTTCTACTGACTTCTATTTTGCCGACGAAAACAAAAGAGGATATACAGGAAAATTAAACTTTAGAGTGGATAATGAAAAGGTGTTAGCTGAAACGCATCCTAAGTACATAGACATTATTAAAGTACAATTAAAGAAGCCACTCCCCCCCCATCAATCGATAGAAATCACGACTCCATTTCATGTAAAACTTCCTTACAACTTTTCAAGAGGTGGGCATGTTGGCAAAGATTATCAAATTACGCAGTGGTATCCAAAACCTGCTGTGTACGATGCTAAAGGTTGGAACCCAATGCCATATCTTGATCAGGGAGAATTCTATAGTGAGTTTGGAAATTATCATGTTGAAATAACAGTGCCAGAAACTTATGTAGTTGCTTCTTCTGGCGAATTAAAAAATGCTGCTTTACTGGATTCTATAAAAGCTGTTGGGAAAACAGATCCGGCTAAACAAATACATTTTAATCAATCCTCTACTGCTGCAAAGACTCCTGCAACAAAACAAGTAGTTACTGGAACAGGACGTCATAAAAAAGTTACTATAGTGGCAGTTGCTCCTGTGGAAGAAATTGCAGCTACAGTAAACAATAAAACCTGGGTATATGAAATGAATAATGTTCATGACTTTGCCTGGTTTGCTTCGAAAGAGTTTGCTATACAATACGATACCCTTCAATTGCCTTCCAAAACAGTAGATGTTTTTACTTATTGTCCACCTAAAGAGGTAGGTAACTGGAACAAGAGTATTGCCTTTGCTAAAGATGGCATGCGAAAATATAGTCAGTGGCTGGGCGATTATCCTTATAGCACTGCCAGTGTAGTTTGTGGTGCAGCAAATGTACCATCGGGAGGTATGGAATATCCTTCTATTACCTTAATTACCACAAATGGAGGCGGCAAGAATCTGGATGAAGTAATTACTCATGAGCTGGGACATAATTGGTTTTATGGTGCATTGGCCAGCAACGAAAGAGATCATCCATGGATGGATGAAGGTATGAATACGTACTATCAGAAAAGATATACAGATGCTAAGTATAAAACAAATAAAGAAACAATACCTTCTTTTTTCAACAAGAGAATGCCTGATGATCTGGAGAAGCTGCTAACAGAATCAATGATAGGAATTCAAAAAGATCAGCCGATTGAATCTGTATCTGATAGCTTTTCTGAAATTAACTATGGTGCTATTGTATATGAAAAAACTGCACTATGGATGAAAAGACTGGAGCAGAATGTAGGTACTTCCAATTTTGATGCTGCCATGCATAGCTATTATAAATTATGGCAAAATAAACATCCTTATCCTGAAGATTTTAAACAATGTTTTGAAACATCCTTAGGTAATAATATCGATTCATTATATCATCAGCTATCCGTAAGAGGAAGTCTGGAACCTGCTACTAAAAAGAAGACTAAACTAATTGGTTTATTTTCTTTAAAGAATACCAATAATACAAATTATGTTTCCATTGTACCCGTTTTAGGATATAACTATTACGACAAATGGATGCCTGGAATCGGTTTTCATAATTATAAGTTACCTATCAACAAATTACAGTTCTTTGGAGCAGCAATGTATGGAACAGAAAGTAATCAGTTGCATGGAATAGGAAGGATATCTTATAACATTTATCATCCAAGAAACGACTATCAGTTTGCAGTTAGTTATGCCGATTTCAATATGGGCAAACAGCCATCTTCTGTAAATGGCCTTAACTATTATGCTACAGACAAAAGTATTTTTTACACAAAAGCAACCAGGATAGTTCCTTCATTTCATTGGACATTATATAATAAAGATGCCAGATCTTCTGAACGCTGGAATATTCTGTTGAGAACATTTTTAATTACGGAAGAACAACATAATTATTATACAGTTGATTCCAATACAATTGGGTTAACTAAATTCAGTGAATTCTATTATGTAAATCAGTTAAGTGTTACCTGGAGCAATTACCGCAAGTTGTACCCTTTTGATGTAAACTTACAGATTGATCAAGGGAATGGCTTTGTAAGAGCAGGACTTACCGGTAATTACTTCTTTAATTATGCTAATGAGAAACAAGGTATTCATGCCAGGTTCTTTGCAGGAAAATTCTTCTATACCAATTCAAAGACCTATTTTACTCAATATCAAACAGACCGCTTCCATCTGAATATGACAGGAGCTAATGGTAATGAAGATTACACTTACAGTGATTATTTTATTGGCAGAACCAGTTTTCAGGGATGGACCAGTCAGCAGATAATGGAGCGAGATGGTTTCTTTAAAATGCGTACTGATTTACAAAGTAATAAAATAGGCAAAACAGACGACTGGTTAATTGCAGCCAACTTTGAAGGAAAGATTCCCGACAATATTAACCCAATGAAACTATTGCCGTTTAAGTTTCCATTACATTTCTTTGTAGACTTCGGTTCTTATGCCGATGCCTGGAAAGATAACAGTGGCACTACAGAACGTTTTTTATACGATGCAGGTCTTTATTTACCATTGATGAATGGGCTGGCAAAAATATATGTACCTATACTATACAGCAATGTATTTAGTGATTATAATAAAACGGTATTAGGCAGCAACAGCTTCTGGAAAACAGTTTCTTTCTCAATGAATTTAGGGTTATTAAAACCACAGAAAATGTATTCGCAATATCCACTTTAATCTATGGCTTCATTAATACATATTATTCCATCAAAGGAAATAGACCCCTTAAAGTGGAATGCCTGTATTGACAATAACGATAATGGATTAATCTATTCTCAGTATGAATATTTAAACGCAATTGCTGATAACTGGCATGGACTTGTTGTTGGAGATTATGAAGCAGTAATGGCTTTACCATGGCGAAAGAAATGGGGAATACAATATGTATATACGCCTCCCTTTATGCAGCAGTCAGGGCTTATAGGAGAATATCCTTTAAATGATTCTTCCATAATAAAAGAGCTGAATAAATTCAGTTCCTACATAACCTATAATTTTAATTTCGAAAACGAGGAACTAATAGGTTCAGTTCCATTTACTACTCATACTAATCTTGTTTTACTGCTTGCAGATACACATCAAAATATTCAGGATAAGTATGCAAAATCATTACAAAGAAATTTGCAGAAAGCTATTAGTAATGGGGTTACTATTACTAATGGGAACCATAGTGAAAGCATAGCCTGGTATAAGAAATACCAAGGTAATAAAATTGCGCATGTAAGCAATGCAGACTACGAGCACCTTAATGATTTACTCACTATTTTGGATAAGAAAGAATCACTAAATTGCCAGAATGCTATCAATAAACAAGGGGAACTAATTGCTACAATTGTATGCCTGAAAGATTCGAAAAGAATATACAATCTATTGCCATCTTCCTCAGAAGAAGGTAAAGAACTTTCTGCTATGCATTTATTACTGGATAATATAATCACACAGAATGCTTGCTCTAAATATCTTTTTGATTTTGAAGGTTCTGATATAAAAGGGGTTCAACAATTCTACAATCAGTTTGGAGCTATAGCACAACCATACTTTCGTATTCACCAGAACAATCTGCCTTTCTGGTTGAAATTAATAAAGAATTAGAGGCAATGTTTAACTGGTTTGAACATCCAGTTTCTTCGCTCTGGCTAAGTCTAAAGCTATTTTAAGTTGCTCTTCTCTGGTAAGGTTGGTATTATCAAGCACTACCGCATCTTCGGCTTTACGTAGTGGACTAAATTCTCGATTGCTATCAATATAATCTCTCATTTCCAGATTATTTCTAACCTCCTCAATTGTAATAGATGGGTTCTTATCATAAAGCTCTTTAAACCTTCTTTCTACCCTCACTGCATTATCGGCAGTAACAAAGATTTTCAATTGAGCATAAGGGAAAACAGTAGTACCAATATCACGACCGTCCATTACAATACCTTTCTTCTTTCCCATCTGCTGCTGCTGTTCTACGGCAAATTCTCTTACAGCCTTAATGGTAGACACTTCGCTTACATTCTCACTTACCAGCATATCCCTGATAATAAGTTCTACATTCTCATCATTTAAGAATATATCACTACTTCCCCTGTCTTCATTATAATCGAAATGGAGTTTAATGTTGCTCAATGCTTCTAATACAGCCTGTTCGTCATTCCAGTTAATATGTTCGCGAAGAAAATAAAGAGTAATAGCGCGGTACATAGCACCACTATCAATAAATACGTAGGACAATTCTTTAGCCAATGCTTTAGCCAATGTACTTTTACCGCAAGAAGAAAATCCGTCAACGGCAACAATAATCTTTCTCATAACTAATAGAATTGTACTGCAATGTTACACCATGCAGTACAACTAAACACCATGTGTGGAATAAAATATTTACCCAAGTAAATCAACACCGCTAAAACTCAACGGCAATAATTGATCTGCTTTAGCTATCACATAAACCTCTCCTTCCATTCCACTAAGGATAAGACGGATTGGTTGTTGAAATCTAACTTCTGTTTCTACTAAAGCCTGACGACACATTCCACAAGGAGAAATTGGTCTGTTGCTATGGGTATCCGCATTAAGATTATGGTAGGTAACCGCCATTGCTTCTAAAGGTTCTTTGGGGAATAATGCCCCGGTAGAAGCCAATAGAGAACGTTCGGCACAAATACTTACAGGATAACTTGCATTCTCCTGATTGGTACCAGTTACTATCTTACCATTATTTAATCTTGCAACAGCAGATACAAGAAATTTAGAGTACGGTGCATATGCCGTTGTTGTAAGCTCACGGGCTTGTCTTAAAAGTATTGCATCGGCTTCACTTAACTGGTCAATTGAGTCATACACTTCAAAAGACAATTCTATCGTTTTTTTGTTCATCGTTAAATCGTTTAGATGAAAAAGTCCTCAACCTAAATTGAGGACTCAAATATTATTGGGGCGATAAATATAGTTATTTTATTGATTTGAACAAGCGTTTCCATCTTGGACCGCCATTCCAGCTAAACCAAATTAAAGATGCACGACCTACAATATGTGTTTCTGGAACAAATCCCCAGAAGCGACTGTCCTGACTACGGTGTCTGTTATCACCCATCATCCAGTAGTAATTATACTTGCAGGTATAGCTGTTTGTTTCTTTACCATCAACAAAGAATTTACCATCTTTTTCTTCCAGTTTAGTATGCTCATATACACTGATAAGTCTTCTGTACAAATCAATGTTTTTAGCATTTAAATTCAATACTTCCCCTTTTGCTGGAACACGGATTGGACCGTAATTATCTCTTGTCCAACCAGCACTTAAAGCACTTTGAGGGAATACATTTTCTTTTTTGTATAAAGCCAGTGTAAGTTTAGTATTTAAATACTTTTCTATCAGTAGTTTTTCAGCTTTGCTCATGTTTAAAATGATGCATCCCGCAGGTGCTTCAATCTCGGTATTATCCTGTGTAACCTTAATACCTAATTCGTCATTCAAACCATCTGCTGTAATAGGTTTACCGTTAGTAGGTACTACATAATCCTGCTGAAAATCTTCAGGCATTTCTGCAGGCATTCCATTGATATATAATACACCATCTTTCACCTGCAATACATCGCCAGCTACAGCTGTACATCTTTTAATGTAATTATCTGTTTTATCATAAGGGTGTACTAATATTGGATAATGTTCAAACAAAATGGAACGGTCTCCATGAATCTCCGGAACTTCTCTTAAGAAATCATAATAAGGTACTTTTGAACCAAAGCCTGGAAGATTAATAATAGTATCACCTGCAGGGAAATTAAACACCACCACATCGTTTCTTTTAACCCAATCATAACCAGGAATTCTTTTATAATCCAATTGAATTAATTTAGAATAACATGGCGTAGTTTCCGACGTAGGCAATGTATTATGCATAAACGGAATAGACAATGGAGTAGTAGGAATACGAGGGCCATAACATACCTTATTCACAAAAAGGAAGTCGTTTACAAGCAAAGTTTTTTCCATACTTTCCGATGGAATTACATAGGCTTCAAACACAAAAGTTCTGATTATAGTTGCTGCCACAATAGCAAAAACGCCCGCATCAATCCATTCTCTGGAAGCTGGTTTCTTATATCTATCAAACACTGCTTTACCGCCCCACTTAGTATCTTTATGCGTACCCAGATAAGGTAAATAAGCAAATGGAACAAGGGTGGTAAGCGTATGAGAAATCATATCAAACTTTCCAAAGTTCATTACAAATATGATGGTAATCCAGATAGTTACAAACTGACCTGCAATAGGAATAAGTTGCATCCAGAACCATTTCTTACTAATCTCGCATTTCTCTACTATTATCCAGGTATTATAAAAAGGGACAAAAGCTTTCCATGCTTCAATACCCATTTTCTTAAACAAAGTATATATCCCAAAATGCCAACCTATAATATATAATATCAAAATAAAAATACCCATACTGTTGATTTTTTTCTTGCTAAATTTTAAGCAAGATTAAATGATTAATTATTTTTTTGCTATTTATTGATAGCGGAATTTTGTTAAACTTATTTTAACTGACGATTTTATGGATAAGCGGCAAGAAGTTCAAAAGGTTTAAAAGGTTTAAACATTTCTTCTCCTCTTCACCTCATCCCATATTGCATCCATTTCATTTAAGGTCATATTATGTAGTTCTTTGCCGTTTTCGGTAGCAATGCTTTCCATATCATTAAATCGTTTAATAAACTTTTTATTGGTTTTCTCTAATACGCCTTCAGCATCTATATTCAGAAACCTGGCATAGTTTATAAGAC
>CAIVPM010000366.1 GCA_903907815.1 uncultured Chitinophagaceae bacterium
ATACAAAATTATTAACAGACACTATTAAGAAAGATTTGTATTTAACATACAAAAAAGGAGTTATTGATACAATAAGTATAAGCTATAAAGCACATTCTTCTAAATGTGGTAGTGAGTTTTCTTTTTTAAAAGTGATATATAAAAATAAAGTCATTAGCAATACCACAGATGAATTGAGACCAAGAGTACATTTTACAAGATATTAAACAAATGAAAAAGATAATATTTATAAGCATTTGCATTTTGCTAAATTATGCATGTTCTAAAAGCAAGAATGCACCTGTACCCGATAACCCTTATGGATTGCCTAACGCAACACAAACAGGGGCTAATGTTTTTGCCTGTAGAATTAATGGTAAAAATTTTATTTCTTATTATAACTTATTTAATACAAAAGCAACATTTTTAACAGGAGATACTATGTGGATTGTAGGAACCCAAAATTTATCAAAAATGGTATATCAAGACATTTCTTTTAAATTAAATACTAATATATCAACAAACAGTTTTGAAGTGTCTAAAAATAATTGTATTGTTCAATATAATACAGATTCAATTTGTACAAGTAACCAAACCCAAAACATTACAAGTTATTCTAAAGATGCGTTTATTATAATAACAAGATTTGATAAAAAATTAAAAATCATTTCAGGTACAATTAATGGAACGTTTCCTATTAAAGGATGCGATACTGTGTTCGTAACAGATGGCCGATTTGATTTCAATTATTATTAATAACTTAAACTAATGTAAAAACGCAGGTATCCAGACATCTATCCTACATGTATTCTCCTGGCTCCTATCTCCTAACTCCTTCCTCCCTGTATTCCCCCTACTTCAACACCGATCTACCTATTACTATTCTTTGTACTTCACTGGTACCCTCATATATCTGCGTTATTTTAGCATCACGCATCATACGTTCTACATGATATTCTTTTACATATCCATAGCCTCCATGTATTTGAACTGCTTCGGTAGTAACCCACATAGCAGTTTCCGAAGCATATAGTTTAGCCATAGAAGCACTTTGGGTAAAATCCTTTCCATTATCTTTTTCTATAGCTGCTTTTAAACACAACAATCTTGCTGCTTCTATCCTGGTAGCCATATCAGCCAGTTTAAACTGTATAGCCTGATGATTGAATAAAGGCTGTCCAAAAGATTGACGTTCTTTGGAATATTGTAAGGCTCTCTCATAAGCACCAGAAGCAATGCCTAATGCTTGCGATGCAATACCTATTCTACCGCCACCCAATGTTTTCATGGCAAGTTTAAAACCTTCCCCTTCTTTGCCAAGGCGATTTTGTTTAGGCACTTTTACATTAGTAAAGTGAATAGTACAGGTATCACTACCCCTTACGCCCATTTTGTTTTCTTTCGGTGCTACTTCTATTCCTTCCGAGAAACGATCTACAATCAACCAGTTTAATCCATTCGATCCTTTCTCCGGATTGCTTTGAGCAATCACCATATATACACTGGCAGTAGAGCCATTGGTAATCCAGTTCTTGGTGCCATTCAATAAATAATAATCCCCTTTATCTTCTGCAGTAGTTTTCTGTGCAGTAGCATCGCTACCAGCTTCAGGTTCACTCAGCAGGAATGCACCTATAAATATCTCTCCATTCTTCTTTCCTTGTGCCAAAGGAACCAGAAACTCTTGCTTTTGTTCCTCTGTACCAAATATCTGAAGTCCTGTAGTAACCAGACTATTATTCACACTCATTATCACGCCCACGCTGGCATCAACCTTACATATTTCTTCCATGGCCAGCACATAACTTACCGTATCAATTCCAGCACCACCATATTCAAGGTTAATCATCATACCCATAAAACCAAGATCGGCTAGCATAGAAATCTGTTCCTTTGGAAATTGTTGCTTTTCATCCCTTTCTATCACACCCGGAAGACATTCATTAATGGCAAAATCTTTAGCCGCTTGTTTTATTAATAATTGTTCTTCAGTAAAGTCAAAATACATAGATGTTATGTTTAATCGGACAAAAATATAGGCTCAATAGATTTCTGCTAACGTTTGTTAGTAAATAATGTATAAATATTTTAGAATAAGCTCAAACGATTGCGCAATATGTATAATATACATCTTAAAAAAGGGAAACTGAAAATTAGCTTAAACAATATTATTTACTATATCTTTACCATCTCTATAATTTGAACCATAATGAAATATGAAGCAGTTACCATAAAAGATATAGCAAAAGTTTTGAATCTTTCAACTTCTACTGTATCCAGAGCATTAAGAGACAGCTATGAAATTAGTGCTGAAACAAAGAAATTAGTAATTGAATATGCCGAGAAAATTAATTATCGTCCAAATCCTATTGCATTAAGTTTAAAAGAAAGAAGAACAAGATCATTAGGGATTATAGTTTGCGAAATAGCCAATAGCTTTTTTTCTCAGGTAATTGATGGCATAGAATCTGTTGCATACAGCAGAGGTTATAATGTAACTTTCTTGCAGAGTCATGAATCATTTGATAAAGAAAAATTAAGTCTGGAATACCTTGCATCAAGATCGGTTGATGGGTTATTGATATCTGTCTCCACCGAAACACAAGACTTCTCTCATTTAACGCAACTATCCAACAGAGGATTTCCTATAGTATTTTTCGATAGAATAGTAGATGAAATAGATACCCATAAGGTAATTGTAAATAATTTTAAAGGGGTATATACTGCAACTACTCATTTAACCGAAAAGGGGTATAAGAGAATTGCCTATATTGCTAATTCAGAGTTTTTAACCTTAACAAAAGATAGATTAAATGGTTACAAAAAAGCGTTGGGTGAAGCGGATATTGAAATAGACGAATCGCTGATAAAATATTGTAATCATGGTGGTATGATTAACGATGAAGTAGAAAAAGTGCTGGACGAAATATTTGCATCAAAAAAGAAGCCAGATGCAATTTTTGCTTCTTCCGATAAACTAACAACAGGATGTTTACACTACTTTAAAAAACACAATATTAAAGTTCCTAAAAATGTAGCATTAGTTGGGTTCTCCAATAACGAAAATTCCGATTTATTCAATCCTTCATTAACGGTGATTAAACAACCCGCTATGGAAATGGGAGAGATAGCAACTAATTATTTACTGGAATTAATAGAAAGCAAAAGACCTATAAAAGATTTTGAAACAAGAATTCTGGATACCGAATTTATTGTTAGAGAATCTACATAGTTTTTAAATGATATAAAAAAAGCGGGATGATAATTTCATCCCGCTTTTTTTATCCCAGATTTTATTGCAAATACTGGGTTATTTCTTCCCGTCAAAGAAACCAAGTTCTTTTAGTATCGGTTTCAATACCGAGGTCTCAATGGTTTTTAAACTATATGCATTCTCCCCTTCTGTATTAATTACAAAGAAGTAAGGATGCTTATTTTCTTCTATCCATCCTACTATCCATCCTATCTGATGGTTCTTTTCATTCATTGTAGTACCTGTCTGATAGGCTAACTGATAATTTGCATTAGACTCTTTAATAAGGGTCTTCTTTACAATATTCTGAACTCTTTTTTGAAAAGGAAGTTGATTGAAATATACTTTCTCTATAAATCCAAGTGCTTCATCCGGAGTAATTTTCAAAGAGTTATTCATCCAGAAAGAATCAATATTTTTAATGGTCTTATTACCATACTTAATACTGTCAATCCAGTATTGCATTTCTTTTTCACCAATAGCTCTGGATAGGCTACTGAAATAAGAGTAAGAAGAACTCTTTATAGCACTGTCAAGAGAAATGCCCGTATAAATCTGATTAGAAGCTTTATCAATAGAATCCTGGGCTACTACTTTATTTTCATTAGGAATAATACCCTTCTGCAAACCTATTAAAGAATTTAAAGTATTAAAAGTAAATGCAGGGGAATAAGAGGAGTCTTTATATCGGTTTAAATTATAGATAATAAAATTACTTTGACCATTATTATAAATTGCAAAAGTGCCTCTTACTCCATTTTGAGTAAAGTACTTTTCGTATCCATTCTCTATCGTTACATTATTGGGAGAACAACTGAAAATTAAAATGGAAGAAATAATTAGAATAGAAAGATATCGAAACATGAATAATTTATTTGATTATTAAGAATATTACTTACC
>CAIVPM010000367.1 GCA_903907815.1 uncultured Chitinophagaceae bacterium
CAAAGCTCAATACTGTTCCAAAAGCCAAATATAAGAACTGATGTTCAAAGATGTTCCGTCAGCCCCAAACAGAAGCCAAAATAAAGAACTGAAGTGGAGGTTTTCTCGTCGCCCCTGCTATTGCAAATACTCCTGTTAGTGGCTGTGGCATCTCTCAAGTTGAGGCTTTTTTTATTTCGTTTAGCAACTCTTGCCAATAATCTTTTGTCCAAATATTTAAATAATATCTATACGATAATACTACGTGAACAAATATCCATAAAATAAAAATGGGTTGTCCATAGAAAACAGGAATCTCAACACCGAATATTCTTATAAAATATGTTGTTGTTGTTATTTGGAAGTCAAATGAAAGTAGGCTTAAAAGACCAAGTAATATAATTAGACCTAAAACAATAACACCAAGTTTATGTCTCCATAAAATGATAAGATAAGTTATGCCTAAAGCAACAAAACCAAAATAGTGTTTCAATAATAAACTTGTATCCGAAGTAGTTATTCTATGAACCAATTCAACTGAGTAAATTGTTAGAATAACAAGTGGTATATAGTCCAAATAGAATTGCAATTTGTTTTTCATTACTCTTTAATTAGAATGCAATTATGCTTTATCTTTTTACATTAATTTTAAAACAAACAAAGACCTTCTGAAAATTAGGATTCTTGTATGTTGCCATTGCAGCTAACGCGTGTATTATTGTTATAAGATGTTATTCATTTTAAAAATTGGCATTGATAACCAAAGGGTTAATCTTAGATATTTTGTATTATTGTTAGTATAATCCATTCTATTAGACATTTTGTATTATCACTTTAAATGTATTTTGCATCACTTAATAAATATCGAAAATCGCATTTTAATGAAATGCTTTATTTCTCTAATTACTATTACCGTTTCGTAATTTATTTCTGAGATTACTTTATTATTCACCTTGGCGAATATAATAAAAATTCATAACCAACTTATTTAACCCTTATTATACAAATCATCTAAAGGGCCTTAATTTTTAAGTTTATATTGTTTATCCAAACTAAAGCCGTCCTTTACTCCTTTATTAAAAGACTGTATATAATCTTATAGAGCAACTTTGGGAGGGTAGATAACCTTGTACGCAGCCATTACAGAAATAATTTATTTCAGTGAAAGCTATCTTTTGGTCACCTATCTTAAAAAGGTTTTTCTATGATTATTATTAAAACAGTCATTTTTACAAAAAACGATCATACTGCCCTCCATGTTGTAGCAACTTTAGAGGAACATTTTCCCGAGTTTACAGAAATATCTTCGGTAGATAATATTGCAGATGCAGTAAAGCATATTCAACAGAGTCAACCAAATCTGCTGATTATAGATATAGATTATGAAACCTATGATGCGTATCAACTTATTGAAGATTTAAAACCATTTCATTGTGAAGTAATATTTATTACCAATGTAGATATGATAAGAAGCAGGTATATGCAATGCAACGCCATTAGTTGTTTGCCGCTTCCTTTTAATATTGGGGATCTGAAGTTGTCGATTAATAAATTGTATCAAAAAATTAGCTTTAGTCAAGTCCTGTTTCCTGATTATGTAGCAATGGATATGCATTTGCAACATAGTATAAATATGAAACTGTCTTTGTTTGATAAAGGAAAAACCAACCTGATAAAAATGGGCAACATTGCCTATCTGCATTCCGATAATGGCTATACAACTGCCTATTTGATAGATAAAACCAGTTTTACATCTTCTTCTCAATTGGGCGAAATAGAACTCCATTTACCAACCGATCTGTTTTACAAAGCGCATAGGTCGTACATTGTAAATATTACAGCAATAGAATCTCATTTCATCAGAAACGGAGAGTATTTTTTAGTGATGAGTAATGGATGTACAATTCCATTATCTAATAGCCATAAATCCAGGATATTGGCTATCATAAAACAAAGCCTGGTTTAAATAAAATAATGCTTTTACCTATCGCTGAAATTTATTGAAAGGATAAAACACCCTCTACAAACCTCCAGATGCCCATTTGGAACAGTTGACAATTTAAGAAAGTCTTCCAGAATTAATTTGCACCCACGTTGAAGGGAAAGAAAACCAATAAAACGGTTAGAAAAACTCTTTAAAGTATAGTTCTTACAAATAGGGTTTAAAAGCAATCAATAATGATAAAGTGCTGAACAAGCATGTTTTTATACAAAACTGGATGTATTTTATAAATAACAATAATGTTTTACAATGAAACAGGATTGTTTTAATGAAGAACATACTGCTATTGGTAAAAAACAATAAAGCTTTACTTAAATACCAGATTGTTTTAATGCAATACATGACGCTTTTAGTATAAACATGATTGTTTTTTATCATACTATGATTGATAATATTAAAAGTATAATTGTTTTACACTAATACATGTTTGTTTTATAGAAAAACAATCATGTATTACAATATATCTAAACAACAAAATAGCTATACATATAGTTAAGTAGTATTAATAATAAATACAATAAATAAAAATGAGAAAATCAACGGCCTCTTTGAGTTTTAAAAGAAAATCTGGCATTAGTTTAGAAAATTTTGCCGAAGCAGTAAAAGCAGGATTATTTGGCAACATCTTAATTTTTCTGCTGGTTCCTATTACATCTGCAGCCTTACAATTGCTTATAACCGACTTCAGTACTGCCCGACTGGCATACGAAAGTGGTGGTAAGGCGCAATTGCCCCAGTACCAGAAAACAATGAAAGCACTAATTAATGCTTTGATTGAATTAGCACCTTATGTAGATACGATAGCCGTGGGCGATATTGCCATTATTAACCTGGCTGGTTTTGAAGCTACTTATGATCCAAAGAATGCCAAAGGGGGAATTATAGTAGAAGAAGGACTTACTATGCACCGACCAGTAAAGGGTACTGGTACTTTAATTTCGGAATGTAGCACTTATCCAAGTGGTACCACCTTTTTAGGGTTTCTGTTCGAAAGTGCTATGAAACAGGATAATATTCTGGTAATAGATTCTAAAATGATTTCTTTTCCTACAGGTTCACCCATAAGAATGTTGCTGGGAGCAACCAAGCAAAATACTAAAGTATGGACTGGACTTACCCCCGGCGTTAACTATTATTGTTACTATATTATCATTAATAGCAAAGGAATAAGCACTTTTAGTAACGTAGCTAAAATGATGTGCGGATAGGAATAATTCGCTAATACGATAACGTGTAGATTAGCTGATAAATACATTTATACCAAATTGTACTGTAAAATTCGGGTTAAACTACCAAAAGCCTACGCTGATTAATGGTGTAGGCTTTGCTTTTTAGAAATAATTTTTAACTTGCTGCATGTTATTAAGAACTTATATTTGCCAACTAAATATTTTGTTATGGACTTATTTGCACCGCAACACCTGATACTGATATTATTAATTCTTGTTTTGATGTTTGGGGGTAAAAAAATACCTGAATTGATGCGTGGATTAGGAAAGGGTATCAGAGAATTTAATGACGCTAAAAACGACATTAAAAAAGGAATTGAAGATCAAGTGAATGAAACAAACACGAATTCCAACAAGCCTAACACTTCGGAAAATAAATAATTTATTTTTCATAAAACTGATATTAAGAGACGCATTAACCTGCGTCTTTTTATTTAATTCAATATAGTCATCAGGCATTTATCAGCAGTAAATAATGAAACTTTTCAATAAGACTTCCAGCAACAGTCCAAGGGCAGAAATGTCTTTTGCAGATCATATTGATGAGCTGAGAAAGCATCTTTTTCGCTCTGCTATTGCCGTTGTAATTGGAGCTGTTTTTATTGGAATAAACAATAAATTTATTACCCAGAAGATATTGATGGGGCCTACTCACAACGATTTTTTTACCTATCGCTTGCTTTGTAGTCTTAGTCACAGACTAGGGAAAGGTACTGAACTCTGTATGCAGGAAATTACTATTAAATTGCAGAGTAATACGGTTGCCGGCGAGTTTGGCGTATTCATGAATATCATTCTGATAGGTGGATTTGTGGTTGCTTTCCCTTATGTATTCTATCAGTTCTGGAAGTTTGTAAAACCTGCTTTAACAACAAAAGAATTAAAAAACACTACTGGCGTAATATTCTGGGTATCGGTACTATTCTTTTTAGGGGTAGCATTCGGGTATTTTGTTATTGCTCCCTATACCGTTAACTTTTTTGCCAACTTTACGCTGGATGATAATATAGAAAACAAGTGGACAATCATGAGTTATTTTAATACGATTGTACCCTTAATTCTTGGTTCTGGTCTTTCTTTTCAGCTTCCACTGGTTATGTATTTTCTGGCTAAGATAAATGTTGTAAATGCAGCCATGTTAAGAAAGGGTAGAAGGTATGCAGTGTTGGGAATTGTAATAGTAGCCTCTATTATTACCCCACCAGATATGCTTAGCACCATCATCGTTTCTATTCCTATCTATATATTATACGAGATAAGTATTTTGCTTTGTGTTAAGGTAGATAAGAAACGCAAAAAGGTAGAAGAGGAGTGGAGTTGATTTCATTCATAATTATGAATTATTAATTAAGAATGAATACACTTACGTAGTAGAATTCTAATGTCTCTCTACTCAGGATGTATTCTCACAACTCACGTTTAAAATCAACCATTTTAATCTGAACAAAAAATATTTACTTTATTTGCTATCATTATAGAACAATAAAAATTACCGGACTTGTTTTCATATACATCAATTAAAGAATATCATTCATTTTTAGGAACTAATCCTGATGGATGTATGCAGGCTGTAAAGCATTATATAGCAGCTATAGAAGCCAATAAACATTTGAATGCTTTTCTGGAGGTTTTTGCCGATGAAGCTTTGCAGAGGGCAGCAGAACTGGATAAGCAAAGAACGGAAGGACAAACCATGGGCCGATTACATGGTGTGGTAGTATCGCTGAAAGATGTAATTTGTTATAAGGGCCATAAAGTAACTGCGGCTTCTAAGATTCTGGATAATTTTGAATCGGTATATTCTGCAACTGCTGTAGAGCGTTTGCTGGCAGAGGGCGCCATAATAATTGGTCGTAATAACTGCGATGAATTTGCAATGGGTAGCAGTAGCGAAAACTCTGCTTTTGGTACGGTTAAAAATGCCAGAGATACCAGTAGAGTTCCTGGAGGTTCTTCGGGTGGTTCTGCCGTTGCTGTTCAAGCGGATTTAACGATGATTAGTCTGGGTAGCGATACGGGCGGTTCTGTTCGTCAGCCTGCCGATTTTTGCGGTATTATAGGTATGAAACCCAGCTATGGAAGAATATCCCGTTATGGTTTAATTGCCTATGCATCTTCATTTGATCAGATAGGTATTTTTGGAAAGAATCTTGCAGATGTTGCCATTGCGCTGGAAGTAATGAGTGGTGAAGATAATTTTGATAGTACTGCATCTTCAAAGCCTGTTGCCCACTACGAAGAACATAGCCATAAATTAATTACTGGAAAGAAAATTGCTTATTTTAAACAAGTATTAGATCATCCAGGAATTGATCCTGAAATAAAAGCAGCTACCGAAAATTATATACAAACATTAAAAGATAAAGGGTTTATAGTAGAAGCCATCAATTTCGATTGGCTCGATTATATTGTACCTACCTATTATATACTTACTACTGCAGAAGCTACCAGCAATCTTTCCCGTTTCGATGGGGTACGTTATGGTTTCAGAAGTACAGAAGGGATAGACGATTTGAATGAAATGTATAAACAAAGCAGATCTAAGGGCTTTGGTAAGGAAGTGCAGCGTAGAATTTTATTAGGCAACTTTGTACTAAGCTCTGGTTATTTTGATGCATACTTTACAAAAGCTCAGCAAGTAAGAAAATTACTCTCCGATAATACTGCTACCATCTTTGAACAGTACGATGCCATTATTTCTCCAACTGTTCCTGCTCCTGCTTTTAAGTTAGGAGAGAAGAGTGATGATTCGGTAGCAATGTACCTGGCGGATATCTATACGGTATATGCCAATCTGGTAGGACTTCCATCTATATCGGTGCCATTATTTACTCATTCCAATGGTATGCCATTCGGACTGCAATTAATGACTAATCATTATGAGGAAGAGCTAATGTTTGCATTAAGCAACAGCTTTCTGGCTAAGTAATTGGATGTAAAAAAAATAAATCAATTATTCTTTACCTGTACGATATCAAGTATATTGCTTTAATATCAATACATTTGACTAAATATTTGTTGGATGAATGATGATAATCTCAATATTAATACGAATAAAATAATCCATCACTGGATGGAAACTTCGGAAGAAGATTTTCGTACTATGTTGAGCTTGTTTGAATCTAAATCTTATGGGTGGGCGCTTTTTTTAGGTCATATATCTATCGAAAAAGTAATAAAAGCATATTATGTAAAGAAGCATGGAAAACATGCACCTTTCTCTCACAACTTATTTAGATTAGCGGAGTTATGTGAAATTGAAATTACAGATGAATATGCGGATTGGTTAGATAAAATTACTTCCTTTAATCTAAATGCCAGATATGATGATTACAAAAGGGAGTTTTATTCATTATGTTCAAAAGAGTTCACAGTAGAGTGGATTGATAAAATTAAAATCATTAGATCATGGATAAAGCAGAAGCTATAAAATTAGCAGAGAAATATGCTGCTGCAGTCAAAGCTAATTTTGATTACAGTAGAATTATACTGTTTGGATCATATGCTAAAGGCAATCAAAACGAAGATAGCGATATTGATATAGCAATAGTGTTGAAAGATTATAGCAATACGATAGATATGCAGCTTGAATTAATGAGGATAAGACGAAAGATTGATAGTAGAATAGAACCTCATCCATTCAGAGAAAGTGAATTTGAATTATCAAGCCCAATGGTAAATGAGATACTTAAATATGGAAGTGAAATAAAAATCAATAATTAATAATTTATTGTTTTACCAGCTTTATAATCATCAACACTGCTACAAATATACCAACCATTGCAAGGGTTGATTTTGGGTTGGCGTGGTTGATAGTCCATCCCATGCCACTCACTCTTTTTGGTGGAAATATTCTTTTATCTTCTTTATTATAATAGAATACACCAAGCTTCCAGTTGTTTGGATCGCTATGCCATTTATCTTTTGTTTCCTGCGATGGTTTATTATCGAATTCCATAAATTATAATTTAAAGTGGCAAAAATAATACTTTAAAAAGATTGATGCATTAGTTGCCTATACAA
>CAIVPM010000368.1 GCA_903907815.1 uncultured Chitinophagaceae bacterium
TGATAGCAGATTTTCAATAGGTACTTTACACGGACAATTTCTAAATCCTTGATTATTAGAATTCTTCAAGGATATTGGATTTTAAAGCGAACTGATTTTCCTTAATTTTCTTGGATATTGGATTTTAGAGCGAACTGATTTTCCTGATTTTTCTTAGATATTGGATTTTAAAGTGAACTGATTTTCTCTATTTTTCTTGGATATTGAATTTTAAAAACAGAGCATTTTTTCATATTTATTTATACCGACTTTTAATGTTTTAAAAACTGGATATTGTTTTAAAAAGACGGAGCAAAAATCGAACTAAATTTCAAGTCTTACAATCCCTTAAATTAAGGATGTCTGTTCTATTATCTTCGTTTGATTGACAATGCAAAAATGCGCTACCACAACTACCTGTACAATCCCTTAAAGTAGGGGGCATAAAAAAAGTGATAGATTTTAACCTACCACTTTTTTATACGTTTACTTAATTATATGTGTTAACCAATTCTTCTTAATTTATATAAATTTATATTTTACAATTCCAGCACTTGTGTACCATTATCAGTCTCCACTTTATATACTTTAAGATCGAGACCTAATTCATTTTTATACTCTTTTGTACAATAAGCAATTAAATCATCAACGAATTCATTTTTAACCAGATTGATAGAACATCCACCAAAACCTCCACCCATAATTCTGGCGCCTAATACACCTTCAAACTGCTGCGCTTTTTCTACTAAAAAATCTACTTCAGTACAACTTACTTCATACAATTTACTTAGTCCTTCATGCGATTCATTCATTGTTTTACCAAATGAAACATAATCATTATTTATAAAATAATCGCAGGCCTTATTTACACGTTCATTTTCCTCTACCACAAACCTGCAACGTTTATACAATATATCATGCTGATTTAAACATTCCTCAACTTGCTCAATTGTAGTATCTCTTAACGATTTTACAGATCGATATTTTTTATGAATATACTTTACCCCTTTCTCACATTCTTTTCGTCTTATATTATATTCAGAACTAGCATTTGAAAGTTCCACTTGACTATCTAATAACACTATTTGTACATCCTTTAATGGGAAAGGATAATAATTATATTCCAATGATCTACAATCCAGTTTTATTACATGATCTTTTTTACTAAACAGACTTGTAAACTGATCCATTATTCCGCAGTTTACTTTAGCAAAATCATTTTCTGCCTTTTGAGATAATAATGCAAGCTGTATATCCTCGAAATTAATTTCAAACATTTTATTAAGTGCAAATGCTACCGCACATTCAATAGCAGCAGACGATGCCAGTCCTGAGCCTATTGGCAATTCACTATTTAATACAATATTAAATCCATCTATAATTTTTCCACTTTTCAAGAATTGATGTGCAACTCCCAGCACATAACTAGTCCAACCTTTAGAGGGTTTTAACGTGTCAATATTTACAACCGTACTATTACTGTATTCTTCAGAAAATAAATGAATTTCTCTATCCTCTCTTTTACCAACTGCAACAAAAACAGCTTTATTTATTGCTGCTGGCATTACAAATCCCATATTATAATCGGTATGCTCTCCTATCAGATTAATTCTGCCAGGGCTTTTGACTATTATATCAGGAA
>CAIVPM010000369.1 GCA_903907815.1 uncultured Chitinophagaceae bacterium
ATTGGGCTGTAAAAACTAAACTCCCCTTTTTATTAAGATGAGTATGATTTACAAAAAGTGTTGAATCATTATAATATTCGCTGTTAAAGTCATAAAACTCTATTTTTTTGTCCTTTGCATATTGCAAGAGCCTTTGAATGTTACTGTTAGATACTGATTTGTATGATGTCCAGGACTGAGGCGGATAAAATAAATGAAGCTTTATATCATTTCCTTTACAATACTGAATAAAAGAATCCACATAACATAGCTCTGATAGTGGATTGTTAGTAGCTAATGGGTGGTACCATTTTTGATTCCAAAATTTATATTTATTCCATTCACAATTTAAGGGATCACTACCATATTGATAAGTGCTTATTGAATGCTTATCCGCTTTGTGGGTGTTAAGAATATGATCGAATAAAAGGTTACCATAACCACTATATCTTAATAATGGGATATACGTTTCGTACTGATGAAAGCCAGTATCATTTTTAAATAAATGATTGATGTCTAATCTATCCATATACATAGTAGAAAGATAATTCACTTTACCATAAAACGTATTGTTAGTTTCGCTATCAAAGAAATAAGGATCGTACAGCAAGAAAATATCCGTGGGCTTTTTATTAAACTTTGTATATAGTTTAAATTTTATCCAGAGAAGGTCTATCATCCTGCCGTCCTGGGCTAAATCGTATGCTTTACAATTCAATTTTTCAGAAACCATTTCAGCATCCACCTGCAGCCAAACTCTTGAATTGCCAATAAAAAGCAAATCGAAGTTTTTATTTTTAAGCTTATCCCAATCTTCCTGAATTAGATATTGATTATCTTTTGTATGAATATAAATACCCCCCTCTACAATTAAAGAGAATAGGAGGATTGCTATTAAATATTTGAACAACTTTAAAATAAATTTCTTCATAGTTAAAATTGAAAGTAAATAAAGTTATTATTCCCCTTGTTCCTTATAATCAGTAAAAATAATATTGCTATTATCATACAAAAATAGACAGCGTTTCTAAGTACTACGTTTGGTATTACTCTTAATCTTCTTTCATCTCGTCTTAACCACCAGTCTATCATTACAAATGGAATTACATAATAAATAATTGATATTCCATAATGATTGAAAGTACAAAATTGAAGTGGTTTCTGAATACTGCTTTTTAGTATTTGTTTTACAAAACCTATACTATCTCTCAGATTATTTAGCCTAAAAAATATCCATGAGAAAGTAACAAAACTAAAAGTTAGTATGATTTTCAAACTCTCTTTAAAGTCTGGCAATTCCTTATCAAAAGCTACTATATAATTAGTATGAATTCTATTCTTTTTACGCAATAATAAAAACATAAAACCAATAGCATGAATTATACCCCATACTATAAAACTCCAATGTGCCCCATGCCAAAGACCACATACTATAAAAACAATGCCTGTATTTCTTATAGTTAAGATTCTTCCAACCCTTGAACCTCCAAGAGGGATATATAAGTAATCTTTAAACCAGGAAGTAAGTGAGATATGCCATCGTCTCCAGAACTCTGCAATGTCTCTTGAAAAATAAGGAAACTTAAAATTGCTTAATACTTCAAAACCAAAGAGTTTAGACACACCTATAGCGATGTCTGTATAGCCACTAAAATCTGCATAAATCTGAAAGCTAAAACCAATAGCTCCAAGTATTAGAGTAGCTGCTTGAAAATGATGATAATGATTAAATATATTATCTACTACAATCGCAAGGCTATCTGCAATTATTACCTTTTTGAATAGTCCCCACAACATCAACCTACATCCTTCTACAGATTGATTATAATCAAATTCTCTTTTGTTTTGAACTTGTGGTAAAAGATGATTAGCCCTTTCGATTGGACCCGCGATTAGTAAAGGAAAAAATGAAACAAATACACCGTAGTCAATAACACTAGAAACGGGTTTTCGAAGTCCTTTATAAACATCAAACAAATACGATAAACCATGAAAAGTATAAAACGAAATACCAATTGGAAGAATAATATTTAGTATCGGTAATCCTAGATTAAATCCAAGTAAAGCAAATATTCTATGAAATTCTGTTGCAAAGAAATTGTAGTATTTAAACATCGCCAGAATACCTAAATTACTAATTACACTTACCCATAAATAAAATATTGACTTCTTTTTATTACCCGATGCAATACCAAATGCAAATAAATAATCCATCAAAGTTGACAATAACAATAAGAGCAAGAATTTCCAATTCCACCATGCATAAAAAAAGTAACTTGCAACAAGCAATAAAAGATTTTGCCAGCTATATTTCTTATATCCTATAAACCAATACAGAATATATACAACCGCTAGAAACAATAAAAATTCAAATGAATTAAAAATCATTTATGATTAGCTTTTGGCTTTGTATTTTATACATCTCCCCTATCATCTTCTAGCTCGTGCAATGCAATTTCAAGATTATTACTCTTTACAAAATTGCACCAATGGCACTCTTCTTTTCCACAACCAGTATAAAATTCTCTTGCTTGAATTTTAGCCCAGCTTTCCTTTATCTGTTGCGTTACAGTAGTGATATCTTCTGGCGAAATAGTTAGTTTTTCTTTGCGATAAACTTTCTTTTTATCCGGTTCTACAAAATCGAACTCTGTACTAATTGCCTTCCAGTCTTTGAGGTCGTAGTTATCTATTAATATCTTGTAGAATACAGCTTGCCTCCAATAGTCTCCACCATTAGGTTCTTTCTCATTAGGCCCTTTTAGTTTAGGAAGCGCATTTTCGTAGTTACCACTTTTATAGTCTACTACATTTATCAACTTACCATCAAACTCCAGTTTATCCAACTTACCTTTTAGCGGCACACCCTGTACTACAATATTTTTTATACTTCTTTCAATAGCTACTATTTTATTGAAAGAGCCAATATATTGCTGATAGTAATTGCTTAAAACCTCCTGTCCATACTCCATTCTTCTATCAAACTGTTCTTTTGTAAAACACTCTCTGTTTCTTCGCATATACCATTCAAAGTCCTTGATAAACTCATCCTGTAAGGGAAATGAATTACTATCATTCTTCTGCATCTTTTCGAACAATTTCTGCAATGCATAATGAACTGCACTTCCAAATTCAGTAGCTTCGTTTCTACCAGAAGGCACCCTTATTAAGTTGTTATAATAAAAATGTAATGGACATTTAAGATAGTTGTTTAATGCTGTAACATTCATGGTAAATTTTTCCAGCATTCTACTTACTAAATCCTCTTCCAGTTTATCTATTTCAGGTGATTTATCTTTTGTAAACAGGAGTACCTGAAAATCGCTCAACTGTTCCTGAGTAAGTACAACGGTTTCTGGTTTCAATTCTATTTTATCCCGTATTTCGGCAATAAACATGGAAGGTTCCAGATTTCTATTATCGTCTTTAAATAAACTATACGATATCTGTAAATGTGTTTCAGCACGAGTAAGAGCAACATAAAACAACCTCCTTAGTTCCTCTTCTTCTTTATTTTTGGGTTGTGTGTTAAACATAGTATCAGGTAAAGAATAGCCACCTCCCGGTTTACGTTTCTTTTCCCATGATGCAGTGTTACATCCAACAAAGTATACATATTCAAATTCCAGTCCTTTGCTACCATGTACCGTTAATAAATTCACTCCTTTATCCGAGCCACTTATCTGAACCAATGGTAAAGGCAAGCCTTCTTTCTGCATCAACTCGATTATAGTAAATAGTTGCTGTAAGCTTATAGTTGGATTACGACGAGTTTCCTCTTTTACAAAATCAAACAATCCTGTTAATACCTGCAAATGCCAGTGTTTATCGGTACTATTCATTATTAATGAAAGTAAGCCTGTTTGCTGTATAATATTCTCCAATAAATGTTGTACAGTTATGTTTGGTACATCTGCAATTAGCTGTTCTATTATAGCACTTGCCTTTACCATATTTTGCGGTAAACCAACACTAAACAAATCCTTAGGAGGGAGATTAGCTTTATCAAATAATAGCCTTCTTATAGATGTCTTATTAGTAGAAAATTGTCTTTCAGAAACCTCTATGGAAAGTTTAGCAATTTCGATGGATGGGATATTAAACCATTCAAAGTGCAATATTTCAAACAACAACTCATCACCAGAATTAGGGGTATCGTGTTCTGCTGTTAAATACTCTATCAATAAAATAATTTTCCTGGCTAATGGTATCTCCAGAATATCCAGATTACGTTTACTGTAAGCAGGAATATTTTTAAGCTGAAGGAATGTTCTTAGTTCTTCACCATACTTATTCTCTTTATATATGATTGCAATTTTACCTGGCTGAATACCTTGTTTTAAAAGAGTTTCAATTTGCAAAGTAATATCTATCATTTCCTGCTTTGCAGTCTGATATTCTTTTATAGTAGGCAGATTAAGTAAATGATTAATACTTGTATTGGAAGCTACTAAATTCTTTGATAAGCCTTCAATCTGTGTTACTAATCTTTCCTCATTATTATCAATTATTGTTTTCGATAAATCCAGTATAGGCTGGGTAGAACGGTAGTTACTGGTAAGTACAACAGTTAGTAAGTCTTTCTTATACTGCTCTGCAAACAGTAACATATTTTCGATATTGGCACCTTGAAAACGAAAGATACTCTGATCATCGTCGCCAACAACAAATACGTTAGGAATATCCCAGAAACTAATGAGCAACTGCACCAATGAATTTTGTGTACCACTGGTATCCTGATACTCATCTACCAGCACATATAAATATTGTTCCTGATACTTTCTAAGTACATTTTCATTTTCCTGGAATGCTTTAATCACCCAGTTAATCATATCGTCAAAATCATACCTGTTATGGGACTTCATTAGCTGCTGAAACTTATCAAACTCTTTTACAGCAGCTCTTAGTTTCTCCATCTTTTCTACTTCCTCGGCAACCTTATCGGTTCTTACATCTCCTTTTTTAAACTCCTTCACAGCTCTTTTAGCAATGTATTCATCTCTAAATGGTAAATCAACTATGTAAGCATCAATTTTAGATTCAATAAAAGCAGGAGTCCATCCTTCTCTTTTCATTGTACTAAAAAGAGATTTGAGATTATTTATTTCAAAATAAACATCCCCTCTGTAACGTTTTAAAGGGTTGTCTTTAGAGAAATTATCAATCAACTTTTTAAACAAATCAATGGTCTCCAGTTCGCTTATCGGATCCAGTGTATTCTTTTCAAACAGGGATAAATTATCTTGAATTACTTCATTACAAAATGAGTGGAATGTATGAATATTAACTTTATAAGCATCGCTACCTATAAAGCTTAATAAACGCTTTCGCATAGCAACCGTTCCAGCATCAGTATAGGTAAGACAAAGAATATTTTCGGGCAAGGTATCTGTATCCAGTAAGATCTTTCCTATACGTGCTGACAGTATCTGTGTTTTACCGGTACCAGGACCAGCAATAACCATCACAGGGCCTTCTATGGCATCAACAGCCTTCTTTTGCTGATCATTAAGTTGTTGATATACCGAATTAAATTTCTGCTCCTGAATTTGTTTATTCATAACACTATATAATAGAAATAGGCTGCAATATATGCAACCTATTTTGTATAATTATTCTTATAATACTTACAACTATCCTACTAAAGCTTCGTAGTCTGCTGCAGAAAGTAATCCATCAACATCAGCAGGATTATTTACAGTAACTTTTACCATCCATCCAGCACCATAAGGATCAGTATTTACCAGTTCAGGTTGTTTTTCCAATACTGCATTTATTTCCGTAACAGTACCTGTAACCGGAATAAATAAATCACTTACTGTTTTTACTGCTTCTACAGATCCAAAAACTTCCTGTGCATTTAGGCTTTTGCCAACTGTTGGAACATCCACAAATACAATATCACCTAACTCACTCTGAGCAAATGCTGTAATACCAATGGTAGCAACATTTCCTTCTAAACTAATCCACTCGTGTTCTTTTGTGTAGCGCAAATTTGCTGGGTAACTCATACTTTAAAATTTAGCTTTTTTAATACTATTTATTTATTCATTAATGATTTTCATTCTCATCCATACATCCTGAACTGGTCTATCGCCGGGACGGGTTTGAACAGATTCTATTTTATCTAAAATATCCAATCCGCTTATAACTTCTCCAAACACTGTATAGTTTTGATCTAAGAAAGGGGTTCCTCCAATTCTACCATAAATCTCCTTTTGTGCTGCAGTATAAGCAAAGGCTGGATTGCTATTCTTTATGTTCTTTTCTATAGAAGATAATTGGGCTGTATCAACTCTTTTACCCTGAACAACATAGAACTGACAATTGCTACTTGCCTTTTGAGGATTTTCATCTCTTGCCGCAGCTAATGCACCTTTTTTATGAAAGAAATAGTTTTTAAATTCAGCAGGAATTCTATCACCAGGAGCTGAACCATTACCCAACATAGAAGTACTATCAGTATGCTTGCTTTGAGGATCGCCACCCTGAATCATAAAACCGTTTATAACACGATGAAATAACAAGCTATCGTAGAACCCTTGTTTTACCAGTTTAATAAAATTATCTCTATGAAGTGGAGTAGCATTGTACAATTTAGCCACCATAATGCCGTAAGGAGTAGCAATTTCAATCAATGTTTCTTTCTCCTTTGGAGTAGCATTAACCGTATTCTCTTTTGTTTTAGCAGCCTTTTCTGTTTTTTTAGTAGCCTTTACCTGAGAAAATACCGGAGTAGTGTATCCCAAAAAGCAAATACCTAACAATACTATTAAATTCTTTTTCAACTGTAAATGACTTTAATATTTAAAAATTGGTTTGATCAAAGTATAACAATATATGATCTTTAATAAAATTCTCTTGTTCAATAG
>CAIVPM010000370.1 GCA_903907815.1 uncultured Chitinophagaceae bacterium
GCTATGATAGGAGGAAAACTGAAATACTTCGCCATTCAGTTTACGACCACAGGTTAATATTTCTCCCCAGACAAGGCTGGAATCATCCTGTAGATAAAAAATATTTTTAGCTTTAAATATCGACTGTTCGTGAGGCACAGATGGATGTGGCAGAAAAACAAAAGAGCTTCCTTTACCCACAGTAACTTCCATATTCTGAGTAGCTCCTTTTTGCATATTAAATAATCGTTGATAGGATTGGGTATGTAACTGTAATACTCCACCATCAACCAATTTTATTTTAATATCATAAGCATCATTATCCAATATGCCAGGAGAAGAGCTCATCACCATTAAATGCAACTGATTGAAGGTTTTATCCTCGGTAATATTCATCAGTTTAAAGGGTGAATTTACAAAGGCATCGCCCAGGCAGGTGATGCCTTTCCGCAAGAAAGTATTGATGTGTAAATCTGCTTTCATCGAAGTAGGTTTGGTTCATTTAAATCCTCTAATAAAGCATACTTTTTTATCCAGCCTATTACGGTGTCTAATCCTTGTAAGGTCATTAAATTGGTAAACACGAAGGGACTTCCTTTTCGCATTCTTTTAGAGTCCTGTTCCATTACTTCCAGATTGGCTAATACATAAGGTGCAAGATCTATTTTATTGATGACCAGTAAATCGCTGCGGGTAATGCCAGGTCCACCTTTTCGAGGAATTTTATCGCCTTCTGCAACATCAATAACAAAGATGATAACATCGGCAAGATCGGGGCTAAAAGTTGCTGATAAATTATCGCCCCCACTTTCTATAAATATGATTTGAATATCCGGAATTCGAGCTACCATTTCTTCTACAGCTTCAAGGTTCATACTGGCATCTTCTCTTATAGCAGTATGAGGACATCCACCCGTTTCCACTCCAATAATTCTATCTCTTGGGAGCAGGCTATTTTTAGTGAGGAATTCGGCATCTTCTTTGGTATAAATATCATTGGTTATTACCCCAATACTATAGTCACCCGCAAGCTTTCTACTAAGTCTTTCTATAAGTGCAGTTTTGCCAGAACCAACTGGACCAGCCACTCCTATTTTTATATAATTTCTATTACTCATTGCGGTAAAGAAAAGAAAAAGTAAAAAAACAAAAAGGAAAATATTTGAAGTAATGTTATGTGGTAAGTTTTAGAATTTAAAATTGGATTTAAAAACAGTATAAATATTCATAGTTTAACAGTCACTAATAATATAAAACAGTTGAGTTGCATTATAAAAGTTCCAGATGCCAATGTAAATGTTCCAGGTGTTAATATAAAAGTGCTATAAGACAATGTGAATGTTCTAAAAGGTAATGTAAATGTTCTAAAAGATAATGTAAAACAGTTGGGGAGTTTTGTAAATGTTATATATGCCGATATAAAAGTTCAAAATGCCAATGTAATAAAGTTGGGATGCATTTTGATTTAGCTATAATGGTTTAGGTTTAAAAAGATAAAATTTTGGTTCTGCAAATCTTAGATTTACTAACACTTCGACGTAGTATGGAGACATATGTCAAACAGCCATAAGGCTTAGGAGAAAATGCAGCTGATTCAATTTTTTTGTTGAATACTATAATGGTTGAGTAATTGAAGTAAAAATGAGACATCTGAGTAGAAGTGATTGATCTATAACTAAGACATATACAGTCTTGAATATAACCTCTCGTGTTGCATACTACTAATGTCAAATCCCGGACAACATAGCCCTATCATTGTTTCATCGGGTTGCATTGTTTCTTCTACTAATTGATTTATAAGTTCCAATATTTCAAATAGAATTGCCTGTCCTGTTTGCTGACTTAACGGAATAAGCTTTACACTGTTTGTGACGAAAGCTGCAGCTGCATTATAATAAAAGCCTGATAGCGTTTCTCTTTTATCCAAGCCCATTATTGCAGCCAGTAAACCGAAGCAAATACAATAATGTCCATGAGCATTTTGTTCTTTAACTGCAGTAGTATATTGACTAATAAATGGATGAGGATATAGTGGCTGAAATATTTTTGTTAACCGTAAACCAAGCTTCTGGCTTGACTGTCTCATTTCCATGGGCAGCTTTACTGCATTGCAAATGTTATCCAAGTGTATAATGCTCTTTAAATCATTATTTATTGCAGCATCATAAGCAAGAGATACCAATGCAGCATCGGTATAGAACAGGTTCTTCTGCAGCATTTGTTTACAGAATTCCATAGCAGTATCAGCATCTTTTACTTTACCATTTTGCACATAACTCTCCAAGCCAGCCGAATGGGAGAAGCCTCCTATTGGCAGCGAAGAATCGCTCATGTGCAACAGATGTAACAATGCATTATTCATATTATGAATGTTTTATGTTATAGGTTGTAAGTATTCAGTAAACAACAAATAAATATTCAATACGAAATTTATGTTGTTTCATTTATTAAGAGGTTAATTTCATGATCTTAGTAAATAAACTTTCTCCTCCACTATGTGCATGTGGCGATACAGTTGTTCTTAATGGTGTCAGCAGTTTTCTTTGCTCCAGTTTAACAACATATCCCTGCGCTTTAAGCATTGTAAACAAAGGCTTTTCGTAAGGTACCAGCAAATCATTGTTCTCTATAAACAAAGGCAAATGCTTATTACCTATTTCATAGCAAACAGATGCTGTATCAAACATATTTAAATGGCTGACAACCATACACTCGCATGGCAGAACTTCTACTGCTATAATATAATCTTCTTCTTCAAAAAGTATATCCCCTTGAGTAAGACAAGGATTCTCGGACATGAATTTCAAAGTCACCTCTCTGCCTGCAGCAGACTTCTTTATTTGAATACGCTTATTGGTTTCGTACCATTCAAAGGCAACATAATCAATTGTTTTATTGGCCGTATTCACGGAATGTATGTTGCCTGATTTTTGTTGTACTATCATATCCTTAAAATAAAAAATATCGTTGAGCCAGTGGCAATTCTTTCATCGGTTCACAGGTGATAATTTCACCATCTACTTTTACCTGATAATTCTCTGGATTAACGTCTATATCAGGAGTAGCATCATTATGAATTAAATCTTTCTTGCCAATATTTCTACAGTTTTTAACCGGCAAAATAATCTTCTGTAACCCATATTGTTGTACTACATTATTCTCCAGAGAAATTTTAGAAACAAAAGTTGCACAAGTATTAAACAAAGCTTTGCCGTATGCGCCAAACATTGGTCGGTAAATTACTGGCTGCGGAGTAGGAATAGAAGCATTTGGATCGCCCATTCGAGCAGCGATAATCATTCCACCTTTAATAATCATTTCGGGTTTAACACCAAACATAGCAGGTTTCCATAGTACAATATCTGCCAGTTTACCAGCTTCTATCGAACCAACATACTCACTAATGCCATGTGTAATTGCAGGATTAATAGTGTATTTGGAAACGTATCTTTTTACCCTGAAATTATCATTTTTGTTAGCTTCATCAGGCGACAGTGCACCACGCTGTACTTTCATTTTGTGAGCCGTCTGCCAGGTTCTTGTAACTACTTCTGCTACTCTACCCATTGCCTGAGAGTCGCTGCTCATCATACTAAATACACCCATATCATGAAGTATATCTTCTGCAGCAATAGTCTCGGGACGAATACGACTATCTGCAAAAGCAACATCTTCTGGAACAGACTTATCGAGGTGATGACAAACCATCAACATATCAAGATGTTCATCAATTGTATTTACCGTAAAAGGTCTGGTAGGATTGGTAGAAGAAGGCAGTATATTGGGATACATAGCAGCCTTTATAATATCGGGAGCATGACCTCCACCGGCACCTTCGGTATGAAATGTATGTATTACTCTACCATTGATAGCTTCGATAGTATCTTCCAGAAAACCGCCTTCATTCAGGGTATCGGTATGAATAGCAACCTGTACATCATACTTGTCGGCCACCTTTAAAGAAGCATCAATTACAGATGTAGTGCTACCCCAATCTTCATGAATTTTTAGCCCTAATGCACCAGCTTCTATCTGTTCTTCCAAAGGAGCAATAGACGCACAATTTCCTTTTCCAAAGAAACCAAGATTCATAGGGAAAGCATCTGCTGCCTCCAGCATCTTTTGTATGTTCCAAGCACCAGGCGTAACGGTTGTAGCATTGGTACCATCAGCAGGGCCCGTTCCTCCACCAATCATGGTAGTAATGCCACTATATAAAGCATGATCTATCTGTTGAGGACATATAAAATGAATATGCGTATCAATTCCACCAGCTGTAGCTATTAAACCCGCACCACCATGCACTTCGGTACTGGCACCAATAATCATATTAGGGGTAATACCTTCCATGGTATCGGGATTTCCAGCCTTTCCAATTCCTACAATCTTACCATCTTTAATACCAATATCCGCTTTTACAATACCCCAATGATCTATAATCATTACGCTGGTAATTACAAAGTCGAGAACCCCTTCTTTTCTGGTAGCGCTTGCCGATTGGGCCATTCCATCTCTTATTGTTTTTCCACCACCAAACTTAGCCTCATCTCCATATACGGTATAGTCTTTTTCAATCTCGATAATTAATTCAGTATCTGCTAAACGTATACGATCTCCCGTTGTAGGGCCGTACATATTAGCATATTTAGTTCTGTTGATATGTAGCATACTTTGTAAGTTGTATGTTATAAGTTTTAAGTAATATGTTATTTAGAAAAGCCTTTGGAAATTAATAATTCAGTTAGTTCTTCCTTATTGGAGGTGCTGATATTCCCATTTACCAGATTATTAAAACCAGTTAATATTTTATTTCCTGCAAATTCCACTAATTCAACTTCTTTTTCTTCTCCTGGCTCAAAGCGAACGGCTGTTCCTGCGGGAATATTTAGCCGCATACCCAAAGTAATTGCTCTATCAAATGTCATTTGTTTATTTACTTCATAGAAGTGAAAGTGAGAGCCAATCTGAACTGGACGGTCTCCAGTATTTACTACAGTGATTTGGATATTTCTTCTTCCTTTATTTGCTATTATATCGTCTTTAGCTAAAATGTATTCTCCTGGTATCATCTTTTATTATTTTGAGTTTTAAAATTTAAATGTTAGATGATAAATTGAATTTTCCTGATTAATTCATTCAAAGTTCAACATTTATCATTCACCACAATTACCGAATTGGATCATGAACAGTTACCAGTTTTGTGCCATCCGGAAAGGTAGCTTCAATTTGAATTTCATGAATCATCTCCGCTATACCCTCCATTACATCATCTCTGGTAAGAATACTGGTTCCATATTGCATAAGTTCTGCAACAGACTTACCATCTCTTGCAGCCTCTTGTAAATGGGAACTTATTAGTGCAATTGCTTCTGGATAATTTAATTTCAGTCCTCTTGCCCTTCTTTTTTCAGCAAGCTCGCCTGCCAGAAACAATAGTAGTTTTTCGCTTTCTCTGGGTGATAAATGCATAATACGTACTTTAATTAGTTGATTGCTTTATAATATTCATTA
>CAIVPM010000371.1 GCA_903907815.1 uncultured Chitinophagaceae bacterium
ACCCCATTTTTGTTTTAGTATCCAGTTATCTCTAAAACTTCTAAGTTCAATTACAGTTGGATGATTATAATTTCCCATTGTAGCAGTGGCAATAAAACATGCTGATTTACCACTTTTAACTTGATGATTTATAGAATTTAAAAAAGATGATTCATCAAATAGGTTATTATAAAATTGCTGACTCAACAATTTAAAGTTATCTAAATCTTTTCCGCTAAAATCATGAACATAACCATCACCAGTGATTCTAATTCCTAAATCATTAGAATTACATATTTTATATAATGTTTCCTTTTCAATAATAAAATATACACTTTCATACATTCCAAGATCTCGATCTCCTGAATGTCCTAAAACTTTTGTCATTACTTCGTTAGCTTTGAAACTTAAAGTATCTATACTGTCAATAGAAATGGACATAATGCCCTGCCTTATAAATAACCATTCCGGTGTAATTAAATTAACTAAAAGCATCAATTGATCTATACTTTGGTGTTTTACATGAGAAATCCCTATTTTGAATTTATGTTGTTTATCCCAACCTAATTTCACCATATCTGGTATAGAATTTGTAGTTGTCATCTGACTAAATTTGTCATAAGATTGCTTGATAAATGGCTTTGATGTTGAACTCATTTTAATTGATTTTTATTGTTTATGTTTAAAATTATAGATTGATAAGTTGAAGCTAAATAATTTCTTTTCTTAATAAATGATGGATTATCTATGAAATTTTGTGGTAAAGTAAAATAGGTATAATCTTTAATGAACTGCATTCCAAGGTTAGTAACAATCAATTGCTCAATTAACTTTTTTTCTATTATATGACCAGGATCTAAATTGTAGCTATCTAAGAACGATTTAATATTTTCAAAATCCTCTAAACAAAGTTTGATATGTTCAGATGGAAATAATATTGTAATGAATAATGTGAAATTGAACAAATAATCTATTGATATATCCTTTAATTCCTTTATTGTATTTAAAATTGAACAAAACTCCTGAGAATGAAGACTGCCATCATTTGACATATAGTCAATCAAAGTTGCTTTTGTTAATCTAAATTTTACAATAGGATGTTCTTTAAATTTTGAAGAATCTACAAACTGTATAAAATCTTCAAAATTTAAACTTAAATATTTCTTTTCTAGTATACCTATGAAAGTTAATAATTCAGCAGATGTTCCTGAAGATCTGAAATCATTCCCACAATATTCACAGAAACGCATTTCTGTGGAGACTATAGCCGTACAAGTATCACAATTTAAATACTCAATCATTCCTTTAAATATCTTTTAGTAAAATAGTTTTTTTGTCGTCAAATTCTTTCTGAGTAATAGCATTTAATTCAAGTAGTTCCTTTAATTTTTTTAGCTTATCTAAAGAGTCTATTGATGAAGCATTTGATTGAATTAAACTCGAATTCATCATTTGAGGTATTAGCATACCTAACGCTAATCCTGCACCAGTATTGAAAGCATTTCCTGAACCATTGCTATTATTTGCAGAATCTCCTATAGCAGTTGCAATTTTAAATTTCATATACTGATCTAAACTCCCCAATGCTCCCATTCCACTTCTCGTATCTATCATTTTCTGCACTTCATCAGGAACAGAGATAGATTGAACATAAAAATCATGTAACTTCAAACCAAGTGTATTAAACTCTTGTTGAAGTTCTGTTTTAAAAATTTGGTTTAGTTGAATTATATTTTTTGAAATATCAAAAATTGATTTCAACTCATTTCCTAAAACTGTATTTAGCTTTGAAACAATTATAACTTTTAAGTAATCTTCAATTGATAAGGTTGTAAATAATCCTCTTGTTCCAACTAATTTATTTACAAACAACATAGTGTCAATTACCTGAATATTGTAACATTGGCGTCCGGTTAAACTTAAATTATAAATATTAGGTTCAATGTTTATAATAGTTTGAAGTATGTATTTTGTCATTTTTAAAAGTGAAGCCCCCCCTTTAAGCAGAACTAAATAAGTTAA
>CAIVPM010000372.1 GCA_903907815.1 uncultured Chitinophagaceae bacterium
AGCAAAGGAACCAACTACCATAAGGTAATGGAGTATTTAAGTACAGGAAAAGTTATTATCTCTAATAATATTACTACGTACAAAGATCATCCTGAATTGGTAACAATGGTGCAAGAAAGAGATAATAATAAAGAATTACCTTACTTATTTAGTCAAGTAATTAAAAATATTAATGATTACAACAGTGTAGATCAACAGAAGAAAAGAAAAGAATTTGCGTTGTGTAATACCTATGAAAAGCAAGTTGAAAGAATAAATAATTTAATTCAAGACTTAAAAGTATAAATAATATGAAAGTACTCTTACTTGCTGGCGGCTTTGGAACTCGCCTTAGTGAAGAAACAGATGTAAGACCAAAACCAATGGCAGACATTGGCGGCAAACCTGTTTTGTGGCATATTATGAAAATATATTCTCATTATGGGTTTAACGACTTTGTTGTTTTACTAGGGTATAAGGGATACTATATTAAAGAATATTTTGCCAACTATTTTTTACACCAAAGTGATGTTACTATAGATTTGAGTAATAATAAAATGGAAGTTCATAACAATAGTTCTGAACCCTGGAAAGTAACTTTGATTGATACTGGTTTACATACCATGACTGGTGGAAGAATCAAACAGGCGAAAGACTATATAGGTAACGAGCCGTTTTTATTAACCTATGGCGATGGTGTTGCTGATGTAAATATTAATGATTTAGTTGAATTTCATAAAAGTCATGGTAAAAAAATAACCATGACTGCTGTGCAGCCTGAAGGACGTTTTGGTATATTAAAAATAGAACCGGACAATAGAGTTACCTCTTTTGTAGAAAAACCAAAAGGCGATGGTGCCTGGATTAATGCAGGATTCTTTGTTTGTCAACCTGAGGTTCTGGATTACATTTCAGACAATCAAACTGTATTTGAAAAAGAACCTTTAGAGAAATTGGCATTTGAAGGTGAATTATATACCTTTCATCACGAGGGTTTTTGGAAATGTATGGATACATTAAGAGATAAAACTAAACTTAATGAGTTGTGGGATACCAATAAAGCAACCTGGAAAATCTGGAAATAAAAAGTAAAACAATAAAAAAAGTAGAATTATGTCGTTCAATGATGTTTTTAAAGATAAAAAAGTAATCGTAACGGGTAATACTGGATTTAAAGGTTCATGGCTTACCATCTGGTTGCACAAAATGGGCGCCAAGGTAGTAGGTATTTCAAGGGAAGTTCCTACCACTCCATCTTTATTCGATGAACTGAAACTTGGTGAAAAAATAGAACATCATTTCGAAGATATTTGTAATGGGGAAGCCATTAAAAATATCTTTATTGATACAAAACCTGATTTTGTATTTCATCTGGCAGCACAACCAATTGTTTCGGTTTCTTATGCAGATCCTATCGAAACATTACAAACCAATGTAATGGGTACTGCTAATATTCTGGAAGCATTAAGAGTGCTGAAGAATCCTTGTAAAGCGGTGATGATTACGAGTGATAAATGCTACGACAATGTAGAATGGATATGGGGTTACAAAGAAACCGATGCAGTAGGAGGGAAAGACCCATACAGTGCTTCGAAAGGTGCTGCTGAACTGGTTATAAAAACGTATTTCCATTCTTATTTCAATAAACCAGATTCCAACATAAAATTAGTAGCAGTACGAGCAGGTAATGTAATAGGTGGTGGTGACTGGGCTTTAAACAGAATTGTTCCGGATTGTATTTTAGCATGGGATCAGAACAACGCGGTAAAAATAAGAAGTCCTTATTCTACCCGTCCATGGCAGCATGTACTGGAGCCATTAAGTGGTTATTTATTAGCAGCACAAGCATTAGCCGAAGGTAAGGCTAATATTAACGGAGAACCATTCAATTTTGGCCCTAATGCCGATCAGAATCATACTGTACTAGAATTATTGAAAGCTATTAGCAATCATTGGGATTTTAAAGCTATTGATGAACATTTTGCTATTGAAAATAATACTACTTTTCATGAGGCTGGTTTATTAAAACTGAATTGTGATAAGGCATTGTTTTACCTGCAATGGAAACCTGTATTGGTTTTTGAAGAAACAGCAAGATTTACAGGAGCATGGTACAATACTTTTTATAATAAAAAAGGAACAGATATGTTTGAATATACTGTAAGTCAGATTAGGGAATACGAACTTAATGCTAAACAAAAATCAATTGTATGGGCAGTATAGAAGGTGTGCTTTTAACACCCCTTAAAATAATAGATGTACCTAATGGAAATGTATTGCATGCGTTAAAGCAACATGAAGATAGTTTTCAGGGATTTGGAGAAGCTTATTTCTCTACTGTAAAACAAGGTGTAGCTAAAGGGTGGAAGAAACATACCAGAATGGTTCTAAATCTTATAGTGCCGGTAGGCACTATAAAGTTTATTATTTTTGATGGAAGACCAGAAAGCGTAACTTATAACCGTTTTATGGAAATAATAATATCGCCTGATAGCAATTATCAACGGTTAACTGTTTCTCCCGGTTTATGGGTGGCTTTTCAGGGTATTTCAGAAGGGTTAAATATGTTGTTGAATATAGCTAACATTCCTCATGACCCAACTGAGGCTGAAAATCTTTCTTTGCAAAACGATTTGATAACTTATTCTTTTTAATGCGCAAGAAAATATTAATTACCGGTGGTATTGGATTTGTAGGGGGAAGATTAGCAAAAAAACTTTCAGAAAATTTTGAAGTAATTGTTTCTTCGAGAAACATTTTATCCGCTGATAATAAAAATCTTCATGGTATTCAATTCAGTATCTTACATAGCGATTTACTGGTAGTAGAAAGATTTCCTACCAACATTTTTGCAGTAATACATTTGGCTGCTTTAAATGAATGGGATTGTGTAAAATATCCTTCTGAAGCAATTCGGGTAAATATTGATGAATCCAGAATTATACTGGAAAATAGTATTGCTTCTGGAGTGTCAAAGTTTATTTATTTTTCAACCGCTCATATATACCGAAGCCCGTTAAATGGCGATATTAATGAAGAAACCTTACCTTTTCCTGCACATCCTTATGCTATTACCCACAAAGCAGCAGAAGATTATATAATTGCTGCCAATTTGAAAAAAAAAATCCAGGGTGTGGTTATAAGACTTTCCAATTCTTTTGGCGCGCCTGTAAGTCCTGCCGTAAATAGGTGGACTTTATTGGCGAATGATTTAAGCAAACAAGCTGTTGAAAACAAAAAATTAAAACTGTTATCCAACGGGTGTCAGTATCGTGATTTTGTTTGTTTAACGGATGTGGAAAATTGTATTAAGAAAATAGTGATGAGTGACTCCGATAAATTTAATAAGCTGATATATAATTTAGGTTCCGGAATAGGACTAAAGGTAATAGATATGGCTACTATGATAATAGAAGTGTATAAAGAACTCTATGGAGAAACAATACCTTTGGAATTGCCAGAAAAAGCAACTCTCTCTGTAGAACCGTACATTCAATTTTCAATCGACAGATTATTAAAGGAAGGTATAGTAATAAAGAATGATTTTAAAAAAGAACTAAAGGAGCTTTTACTATTTTGTAACCAGAATTTTAAGAACAATGCTTGATCTGTTAGTTATATCTCATGCTTGTTTTACAGCTATTAATAGAAATATTTATTCTTTATTTCAAGATGATGGGTGGAGTGTAGAAATTGTAATACCTAAAACATTAAATTTTCCATCAGGTATAAAACCGGCCAATCCACCTATGGAAGGCGATCCTCCTATAAACTTTCTGTCGCTTAATGGTACTAATCCCCGGATTTACGAATTCGAGGATTTAATAGCGCTGTTAGATCAGAAAAAGCCCAAAATAGTTTTATTGGATAACGACCCGGTAAGCAGAATGGCTTTAAGTGTAGGTATATGGTGTACCAAAAACAATGCAAAGATATTTTGCATGTCTTGCGAGAATTTATCTTTAAAATTATTCGATACTTACCAACGCAGAGGTATCAAATCTATACCTGGGGCTATTGCTAAAAGGGTATTATTGAACAAAACCAAAAAAGTAGTCAGTGGTATTTTTACCATCAATAAAGATGGCCAGAAATTATTTATTGAAGAAGGATATAAAAATGTAGTACATATTCCGTTAGGTTTTAATCCGGAATATTTTTATTTAGATAATGAGGCTCGACAAAAAATCAGAACCGATCTGGGCTTGCAACATAAAGTGCTGGCTTATTTTGGAAGATTGGTAAAAGAGAAAGGAGTCCATATACTGATAAAGGCACTGGAATCTTTAAAAGATCTTCCCTGGCATTTGATGATGGACGATTTTGATATATACACTACAGGATATGCGCAGGAAATACATCAGTTGTTGAAAGATACGGGTATTATGGAGCGGGTAGTCTTTATTAAACCCAATCATTTTGAAATTGCAGGTTTTATGAATGCCTGCGATGTAATGGTGGTACCATCCATTGCAACTTCTGTCTGGAAAGAACAATATGGTAGGGTGGCTGCCGAAGGGCTTGCCTGCGGCAAACTGCTTATTGCTTCGGATAGTGGGGCATTGCCTGAGTTGTTGGGAGGTCATGGATTATTATTTCAGGAAAGCGATTTAAAGGCCTTGACTATTTTGTTAAGAGACCTTTTAACCAAAAATGTTTCTGAAATTACGAAAGAAACCCCAGAATCTATTGCCGCTTACGCAGTAGATGCTCTTAGTATTATCCGACAAAAGGTGATTATGGAGCAGGAGTTTAAAAAAATCATAAACAATTAATTAAACTGCATTAGAAGATCATTTAAAGATGATTACATCATCAGATGTATGTAACATACATTGTTTTTTTTTAATGTGTATAGATAATAAAGAATTCTAAATTATAATACTTTTTTTGATTAAAGATAAATAGTTTCTAGCTTTTAAAAAGGTATTGTATAGTAAACTTGAAAATGTAACTTACAACCGTATGGTTGTAAGTTAAAACTACTAGATTGTTTGTTACAATGACGTAATTACAAGCTACAAACAAGTAATTTCAAGCTATAAATACGTCATTATAAGTTAAAATAACTTGTTTTTTAGCTAGAAAAACTTGATTATCAGTTACTTAAATTTGATTTTAAGACATAAAAAAGTTATTTTTTAGAGAAATAATACAATTGGAAATAAAACCCAATAATATTATTAAACAGATAAATAGATTTCATGAAAATATTGCTGGTAGGAGCTAACCAAAAATGGTCTATTGAACGTCATTTTGTAAAATATATGACTTTGCTGGGAGCAGAATTTATACATTTTCCTGCTTCTGATATAATTGAATCGTATAGGAATAAAAATATAATCAATAAAATACTGTTCAGAACAAAAATTAGGACAGGATACGCCGGTATTAATAAAGAACTTCTGAAACTTGCCGACCGTACACATCCTGATTTGATATGGGTATTTAAAGGGATGGAGATTTTTCCGGAAACGCTTAAAGTTTTAAGAAAAAAATATTTTTTAGCCAACTACAATCCCGATAATCCATTTATATTTTCGGGAAGAGGGAGTGGAAATAAAAATGTAACAGACTCTATAGGACTATACAATTTACATTTTACCTATAGCAGGGATATTGAGAAAGAATTAAACAACAAATTCCCGGAGATTACTACCAAAATCTTACCATTTGGGTACGATTTAAATGGTTTTAATCCTGATATTGAATTTGAAGAAATTATTGAGCCTTGTTTTGTGGGTAATCCTGATGTAGAAAGGGCTAAATTTATACAGCAACTAAACGATAAGGGGATCAGATTGAATATATATGGTCATAAATGGAATCAATATATTTCTACTAAACTCAATAATATACATCCTGCAGTAAACGGGGATGATTATTGGAAAACGATACAGAAATATAGAGTACAATTAAATATTATGAGGAAACATAATCTGGAATCGCATAACATGAGAACTTTTGAAATAGCAATAGTTGGTGGAATACAATTAATTCCTAATACAAGTGAACATAGAGAGTTTTATAAAGAAAATAAAGAAGCATTTTTTTATGATGACATTGATGACCTTGTAATTAAAGTAAAAAATATTTTATCGCTTCCTTTAAATTTAGCAAATGAAATAAGAGAAGCTAGTAGAATTAGAGCAATTAATTCCGGGTATAGTTATAAAGACAGAGCTTATTACG
>CAIVPM010000373.1 GCA_903907815.1 uncultured Chitinophagaceae bacterium
CTTTTGTAACGCTTTTAACTCTGTAATACTTTCTTTTACTTCTATCTTTTTTAACGCAGGCATTGTATAAATTATTGTACGAATCTTAAACGTTAAAACTTAATATTAATTGTGGGCGGACATTAAAATATAATTGGTATTAATCCTTAGTCATCTGGGAATTAGCAATTCTGCTAATCAACAATAGCATTTTGATTTCAAGTTTATACAAGTTATGTTTTTTTACATAAAAAAGCCTTACAAGTTTCTGTGTTTAAGAGATCCTTTGTAAGGCTTTACTATTTAATCTTTTCTTAAACCCTCTATGGATTCACCAGAATATTTCCAGTCATTTGTGTAGGAATTTCCAGTCCCATAATGTGTAAAAGAGTGGGTGCCAGATCGCCCAGTTTACCTGCCGCTACGGTACCTTTCCATTCCTTATCTATTACAAACAAAGGAACCAGGTTTAAAGAGTGTTGCGTATTTGGACTGCCATCATCATTTATCATGTAATCGGAATTACCATGATCGGCAGTAAGTAATATGGTATAGTCTTGCTTTAATGCAGCAGTTACTACTTTCTCTACACAGGTATCTACTGTTTCTACCGCCTTAATTACGGCAGAGAAAACGCCTGTATGGCCCACCATGTCGGCATTGGCAAAGTTCAGACAAATAAAATCAGCATAGCCCTTATCTATTTCAGGAACCAGTTTATCGGCCAGTTCAAAAGCACTCATTTCGGGTTGCAGATCGTAAGTAGCCACCTTAGGAGAGGCAGCCATAATGCGGGTTTCGCCCTCAAAAGGCGTTTCTCTACCGCCACTAAAGAAGAAAGTAACGTGCGGATACTTTTCAGTCTCGGCTATACGAATTTGTTTCTTGCCATTCGCCGCTAAAACTTCGCCTAAGGTGTTTACTAAATTATCGTTTTCAAACATCACATTCACGTTCTTAAACGTACTATCATATTCCGTCATGGTAGTATAGTTTAATGCCAGTGCTTTCATGTTTTGTTCAGGGAAATCCTGTTGGGTAAGCACTACCGTAATCTCTCTGCAACGGTCGGTACGGAAGTTGAAACAGATAGCCACATCGCCATCCTTAATATCCGCATCCGGACGAGCAACTTTACTATTGATAATAGGTTTCAGGAACTCATCTGTTACACCATTATCATAAGAAGCTTTTACAGCCTCCAAAATATTATCGGTAACAGCACCTTCGCCCTTGGTTAAAGCATCGTAAGCAAGCTTTACACGCTCCCATCTTTTATCTCTGTCCATACCATAATAGCGACCGGTAATGGTAGCTATTTGTCCAACCGATTTATCCAGATGTTCCTGCAAAGAAGTAAGGAAACCCAGACCACTCTTAGGATCACAATCGCGACCATCGGTAAAAGCATGGATAAATACTTTGGTTAATCCTTCTTTCTGTGCTACATCGCAAATAGCTTTCAAGTGAGACGTGTGTGAGTGAACACCACCATCGCTTACTAAGCCAATCAGGTGTAGCGGTTTATCGTTTTCCTTAGCAAAACGAATTGCTTTCAACAGTGGTTCGTTAGCCGCAAACTCTCCAGTGCGGATAGCCACATTAATACGTTGTAATTCCTGATAAACAATTCTGCCAGCACCCAGGTTCAGGTGACCAACTTCGCTATTACCCATTTGTCCTTCGGGTAATCCTACTTCTTCGCCACAGGTAACCAGTGTGGAGTGCGCATATTTATGGTAAAGACTGGAAACGAAAGGTGTTTTAGCATTCTGAATGGCATCGGAATGTTTGTCTTTTCCAAGACCC
>CAIVPM010000374.1 GCA_903907815.1 uncultured Chitinophagaceae bacterium
CAGTTTTCTTTCTTCTATAATGTTTTCTATAGCATTCTCCCCTACCCCTTTCAATCCTCCCAATCCAAAACGAATCTCTCCTTTTTTATTTGGCGAAAATCCTTTTATACTTTCATTTATATCAGGCCCCAATACCTTAATACCCATTCTTTTACACTCTTCCATAAAGAAAGTAATCTTATCAATACTTCCAGCATGGTTCATAACAGCACTCATGTATTCGCTGGGGTAATGCGCCTTTAAATAAGCAGTCTGATAAGCTACAAAAGCATAACAGGTACTATGCGATTTGTTGAAGGCATATTGTGCAAATGATTCCCAGTCGGTCCATACTTTCTCTAAAATATCGGCAGGATGATTCTTTGCAGTTGCCCCCGCTATAAACTGACCTTTCATTTTATCCAGGGTCTTCCTATCCTTTTTACCCATGGCCTTACGCAATACATCTGCATCTCCTTTGGTAAAACCTGCCAGACTCTGCGATAACAACATCACCTGTTCCTGATACACCGTAATACCATAAGTATCTTCCAGGTATTCCTTCATATCCGGTATGTCGTATACAATCTCTTCCAGACCATGTTTACGCTTAATAAACTTAGGGATATATTGTATAGGCCCCGGACGATACAAGGCATTCATAGCAATAAGATCGTCAAACTTATCTGGTTTCAAGTCCCTTAAATGCTTCTGCATACCCGGACTTTCAAACTGGAAAGTACCATTGGTTTCCCCTTTCTGGTATAGTTCAAAAGTCTTGGCATCATCCAGCGGAATTGTATCTAAATCAATATCAACATCATAGTTTTGTTTGATTAATTCCAGTGCGGTTTTCTGTATCGATAAAGTCTTTAAACCAAGGAAGTCCATCTTAATTACCCCGGCATCTTCAATCATACTGCCCTCTATCTGTGTTACCCACAAAGGAGAATCTTTAGCAATAGCTACCGGCAATAAATCGGTTAAATCCAATGGTGCAATAATGATGGCCGATGCATGTATACCGGTATTTCTTACACTACCCTCCAGTCTTTCTGCTTCTTTTAATACACGGGTTCTCAGGTCGCTTGTATCGCCATTATATATCTCCCTTAATTTCTTTGCATTGTCTATATCTTCCGCTGTATAGCCTTTATCTTCCAGACTCTTTTCTCCATCTGCTTTATACAAAGGAGCATGTAGCATTTTGCCCAGTTCAGTACCCGGCGTATCCGATACCAGTTTTGCCAGCGCATTACTTTCAGGCAATGGCAAATCCATTACTCTGGCCACATCTTTTATACTACTCTTGGCCGCCATAGTACCATAAGTAACTATCTGTGCTACCTGTTCTTTACTATACTTTTGAATTACATAATCTATTACTTTCTGTCTACCCTCATCATCAAAATCAGTATCAATATCCGGCATAGATTTACGATCCGGATTCAGGAATCTCTCAAAAAGTAAATTGTATTTTATAGGATCAATATTGGTAATGCCAATACAATACGCTACCACACTTCCTGCTGCCGACCCTCTTCCCGGGCCTATAAAAACGCCCATATCTCTACCTGCCTTTATAAAGTCGCTTACTATCAAAAAGTAACCCGCAAAACCCATGGTTTTAATGGTAAACAATTCAAAGTCTATTCTTTCCTGCGTAGTAGATTCTATTTCGCCATACCTTTTTCTTGCACCTTCGTAAGTAAGGTGTTTTAAAAATTCCCACTGATTATTTACATCAGGCTTTACAATATCCTTTCCTATAATTTCATCACGGCTATGTATCTGAAATTCTTTAGGCACTGGAAATGCAGGCAGTAAAATATCCTTCTTTAAATTCAGTACTTCTATCTTATCTACTATCGCATTGGTGTTATCAATGCTTTCCGGAATATCGCTGAAAAGCTTTTTCATTTCCTCTGTAGTCTTAAAATAAAACTGATCGTTAGGAAACTTAAATCGCTTATTCTTTACTTGCAAATCATCATGTACCACATCGTCAAAGCCAGGAGTAGCTTGCTTTTCACCCGTATTTATACAGAGCAGGATATCGTGTGCATTATAATCCTCCTGATCGGTATAATGACTATCATTGGTAGCAATAACCGGTACATTATATTTCTTGGCAAAACGTAGTAAAACTTCATTTACCTGAATTTGTTCCTTCAGATTATGACGCTGTATTTCTACATAGTAATCCTCGCCAAACATTTCCAGCCACCACTTAAACTCTTTCTCCGCTGCATCTTCCCCTTCATTCAAAATAGTTTGTGGTACGTAGGCACCCAGACAACAGGTAGTAGCTATCAGCCCCTCTTTATATTGCTCTATCAATCCCTTATCTACCCGCGGATACTTACCATACAAACCTTCTATAAATCCCAGAGAAGTTAGTTTTACCAGATTCTGATACCCCTGTGGGTTTTTAGCCAGCAATACCTGATGGTAACGATCATCTTTATCCGTTTTGGTAAAGGATCTTTTATGCCTGTCTTTCACCACATAAAACTCACAGCCAACTATTGGTTTTATAGCAGGCGTAAGTATATCCTTTCCATTTGCATCCTTACCAATCACTTTGGTGTTTTTCCATGCCTGTGCCACAAACTGAAAAGCACCAAACATATTACCATGATCGGTAATAGCCAGTGCAGGCATATTATCCTTACCAGCCTTTTTATAAAGACTCTCTATCGATGCAGCCCCATCCAGCAAGGAATACTGCGTATGAACATGAAGATGAGAAAACTGACACATAAGAATCTTTATTTAACTATCCAACTGATACTCTGCAAATCAAATGGAATTTGCATTCTGAAACAAGGGATATTTATAAACATCTTTCTTTTATAGTCCAGCACTCTAAAAATAATTTTCCACAATATAATTGCATCGCAATTTACCAAGGCTTTCGGGGTATTTAGAATTCAATTTTGGATTATTTAGTATTTAGTTTTTTAGTCTTTAGTTTTTGTATTAGAATTCATTCTCAAATACCTTTTATTCTTTTTTACTTTTTGTTTTTTACTTTTTACTTGATTTTGGGCGTTCCGCAAGCGGCCGTTGTAGCCCTTCCTATCTTTTGCTACCACTTTATCATCCTCCATTTTACAGTATGTTCAGGGGTGGTAGCAAAAGGATATTCACTGCTGCAACTAACTCAATGCAAATACATCGGTCATTGCTGTATGAGCAAAGCAAACTAACCCTTTAAAAAGAGCCTTTGAATCTCTCAGAAAGCGCCTTGTAATTGTATTCTTTAGTTATTTTATTCATTAACATATTATCAAATTTGCTAATAAATAGCGTAACTCTAATACCATTTTCTTTTAAGGAATGGTATTTACCATATCGGCGAGTTCCTTGTTTACATCTCCTTTTGCACCATATTCTACTACCCTACCCACTTCTTTGCCTTTATGCATTACTATAAAAGTAGGTACATTGGTAATCTTATATTGTACATTTAAGCTATCAATGGTATTTTTCTTTCTATCTACCCCCAGTAATAATATCTTTTTCTCGGGATAATTACTTTCTGCTATCAGCTTATAAAACTTAGGTAGAATATTCTGCGTATCCTCGCACCAGGTACCGCCAAAAACTATGAGATTAAATTTATTTGCTTTTGTTTTAAAAGTATTGATAGTATTTGCATCGTTGTTGCCCCATTTCATATTTTCTTTAAACCATGGGAATGCAGTATCCGATTCTATAACGCTTCTATTTAATACTCCTTTCAAGGTCTTCTCTTTTCCTTTATAGATAGTTTCGTACTGCACCTGTTTGTATGGATTGCAGGAAAAAATAATTAAAGAAAGTAAAACAGTAACCAATAAAATATTACGCATGATTCAGAGACTCTTTAAGTTGCATTAAAAATCCTTTTATGGCAGTTAAAGATTCAATAACGCTATAGTTATTATCTATAGTCATCTTATTTTCTTTAAGATATTCTCTTGCCCCTTCAATACTAAACTTTCTGATTCTGATAAGGTAATAAATTGTTTTAAGATATTGAATATCTTCGAACCTGAAAAGTCGATCTCCTTTTCTATTCTTTCGGGGCGTTAAAACTTCAAATTGATTTTCCCAGAATCTTATCTGAGATGCAGGAACACCAAACCATTTTGCAACCTGCCTGATAGGATGATATAATTTCTTACGAAGTTCTTCATCGTCAGGAATACCCATCTGATTTACGCCGGCAAATATTTCTTTATTCGATTTTCTACCTCTCTTTCCTTTGGTCACCACCAGATTTCCTTCGGGAGTAACCTCCGTAATTGTATCGGAATACGATTCATTATTTTCATTGACAATCAAGTCGTTATCAACCTGCTCTACAGTTGTTTTTGAATCTTCCACTGCAGTCATTGTCATTGCGCCAAATAAGTCTAATTGTGTAAATGCCATGCGGTAAAAGTAAAATAACCATCCTTTTCCAGCAACCATTTTAATTTGATGGTGGATAACATGTAAGTAAGTTTTAAAATGAATGTTTAAAAACATAGCATTAGTAACTGAAAATCAATATATTTTTGTACAATGATGCATCTGGATATAACAAAGGAGATTATCTTCTCTACAGCAAGAAGTGGCGGCAAAGGAGGGCAAAATGTAAACAAGGTAGAGACCATGGTAGAGGGGCGGTGGCATATTGCATCTTCATTATTAATAACACCCGAACAAGCAACTGTAATTCAATATAAATTAAGTAATCAGATTAGTAAAGAAGGATACTTAATCTGCAAGTCTCAAAAAGACAGAACGCAGCTGGGTAATAAAGAAATGGTGATTGCAAAAATGAACGATAGTATTAATAAAAGTTTGATTAAAAAGAGAACGAGGATTGCAACAAAAATTCCAAAATCTATTGTTGAGAAACGTTTAAGCGTAAAGAAAAGGAATGCTAATATAAAACAAAACAGAAGAAGTATAAACAGATCGGAAGATTAATATTAGCCCCAAACAATGAACATAATTAAGACGATTCTATTTATTGCTGCTTCCCTATTCTTACTAACTGCCTGGTTAATACCCAAAGGTAAAAAGCCTACTCCAATAAAATTTATTGTCCCTAAAGGATGGCCTAAGCCGGTTTACAATTTTAAAAACAATCCATTAACCGAAGAGGGGGTAGCACTTGGTAAACAATTATTTTATGATGGCAGATTAAGTAAGGATGGAAATTTTCCCTGCGCCAGTTGTCATCAGCAAATTGTAGCCTTTGCTAATTACGAGCATAATTTAAGTCATGGATTTAATAATGCATTTACAACCCGCAATGCTCCGGCACTTCAAAACCTTGCCTGGCAAACTTCATTCATGCATGATGGTGGCATTCCGCTTCTTGATCTGCAACCATTAGGTCCTATCACTAATGACCATGAAATGGCAGAAACAATGGAGAATGTAATTGCGAAACTGAATGCAGATACTGCTTACCATAAATTGTTCTATCAAGCTTTTGGTAGTGATACCATTACGTCGCAAAGAATGCTGAAAGCCCTAAGTCAATTCATGCTTATGATGGTATCATCCAATAGCAAATACGATAAAGTGATGCGTGGAGAAGCTACCTTTATTTTGCCAGAACAACTTGGCTATGATATTTTTATGAAAAAATGTGCGAGCTGCCACCCACCACCATTATTTACTGATTATTCTTTCAGGAATATTGGATTACCTGTTGAAAAACACTTGAATGATTTAGGAAGAATGATAGTAACAGGCAATAATAGTGATTCTCTAAAGTTCAGAGTGCCTTCGCTGAGGAATATTGAGCTTACAAATCCTTATGGTCATGATGGACGATTCTTTTCCTTGTATAATGTTTTTGAGCATGATAGACATGGTATTGTAAATAGTCCCACCCTCGATTCATCGCTAATAAACGGAGTATCTATTTCAAATTATGAAGAAGGACAATTAACTGCATTTCTTTATACCCTTACAGATAGTAGTTTTATAACCGACAAACGCTTTGCCCCTCCATTTTATAATAATCCTCTATATTTTAATCATCAACATAAATGATGGGAATAAAACAATAAAGATTTCAATAATTATAAACTTTTTTTTATTTTTAATA